>JBDSSV010000030.1:0-5358 GCA_039928535.1 Burkholderiales bacterium | reverse complement strand
CATCGGCAGCTTCACAACCAGCGATCCTGATGCCCCGAAGACGACTCAGACCTTCACGTACACTCTGGTCGCAGGTGATACAGCCGCCTTCACGACGCGTAGCGCGAATGCCGCGGCGCTAGGTGCGAAGCTCGCCCCGCTCGCCGCACGCACTGAAGTGCTGAGCGAAGCGGGCGGCACCACCGCCATGCGCGCTTATCCGCGCGAGCGCGGCGGCAACGGCGCGTTCGTCGGCAGCATCGCTGAGCTGGCGCGCCGCGAAAGCTGGCAGCTCGACGAAATTCACGTCGAGGAAGGCAGGCTGGACGAAGTATTCCGCTCGATCACGCTGCCGGACACGGTCAAAGGAGCGCACTAAGATGAACGCGCGCAGGAATATCTTCGCCATCATGAAACGCGAGCTGGGCGGTTATTTCACGTCGCCGGTCGCGTATGTGTTTCTCGTCATCTTCCTGCTGCTGACCGGCTTCTTCACGTTCACGGTCGGCAATTTTTTCGAGCGTGGCGAGGCCTCGCTGGTGTCGTTCTTCACTTGGCACCCATGGTTGTATCTCTTCCTCGTGCCGGCGGCTGGCATGCGGTTATGGTCGGAGGAGCGCCGGCTCGGCACGCTCGAGCTGCTCCTGACCATGCCGATCACCACATGGCAGGCGATCGTCGGCAAGTTCCTTGCGTCGTGGGTCTTTCTGATCCTCGCGCTCGCGCTGACCTTCCCGGTGTGGATCACGGTGAACTGGCTGGGCAGCCCCGATAACGGCGTTATTTTCTCCGGTTACGTCGGCAGCGCGCTGTTGTCGGGCGCGTACCTGGCCATCAGTTGCATGACCTCGGCGATGACACGCAATCAGGTGATCAGTTTCATCGTGTCGGTGATGATCTGCCTGTTTCTGATACTTGCCGGCTTCACGCCCGTGACCGATCTGCTGGTGCGCTGGGCGAATCCGGCGTTCGTGCAGACGATAGCTGCGTTCAGCGTGATGACGCACTTCGAAGGCTTCCAGCGCGGCGTGCTCGATCTGCGCGACGTCGTGTTTTTCGTCTCCATCATTGGCTTCGCATTGTTTACGACGGGCGTGGTCATCCGCGGCCATCGCGCAGGGTAATTGATCATGAACAAAAAACATCTCGCAACCTTGATCTATTCCGCCGGCGGCGTCGCCGCGCTGGTGGCTATCCTGATCGCCGTCAACTTCCTGCTCGGCGCACTGAATGCGCGCGTCGATCTTACGCAGGGCAGTGTCTATACGCTCTCGCAAGGCACGCAGGCCATCGTATCCAAGCTCGACGCGCCGGTGAAAATCCGCCTGTATTTTTCGCAGGGCAGCAGCGTGGTGCCGGTCGGTCTGAAAACGTTCGCCAAACGCGTCGAAGACCTGCTCTCGGAATTCGAGCGCGCCGGCCACGGCAAGGTAATCATCGAGAAGCTCAATCCGGAGCCTGATTCGGACGCGGAGGATTCCGCCGTGCTCGACGGCATCGAAGGCCAGCTCACGAACACGCAGGAGAAATTCTACTTCGGCCTGGCTGTGAGCTTTCTCGACCAGAAAGCGGCGCTGCCGGTGCTGGCGCCCGACCGCGAGCAGCTCCTCGAGTATGACATCACGCGCGCGATCACGCGCGTGGCCTCGCTCGCGAAGCCGGTGGTCGGCATCATGAGCGGTCTGCCGGTGATGGGGCGACCGCTGAATCCGATGACCAAGCAGCAGCCGACTGAGCCATGGGCGCTGTCGACCGAGCTGCAGAACATCTTCACGGTCAAGAAAGTCGACCTCAAAGCCGAGAAGATTCCGGACGACATCAAGGTGCTGCTCGTCATTCATCCGCGCGATATTTCGGAAACCACCGAGTACGCGCTTGACCAGTTCATCCTGCGCGGCGGCAAGATGATCGCGTTCCTCGATTCGTACGCATACTTCGACCAGCAGCCCGACCTGCAGAACCCGTTCGGCGGCAACAACGCCGGGCAGTCGACGTTTTATCGCCTCCTCAAGCACTGGGGCTACGGCATGGAAATGGGCAAGGTCGTCGCGGACCTTACGTACGCGAGCGGCGCTGGCCCGCGCATCCTGCCTACGCTGCTGTCGCTCAACAGCGACGCGCTCAACAAGGACGATGTGGTGGCGAGCCAGGTCGGCACGTTGCTGTTGCCGTTCGCGAGCACGTTCACCGGCAAGCCGGCGGCAGGATTGACGCAAACCGTGCTCGTGCAATCATCGCCAAACGCGATGCTTGCCGACCTCATCATCGCCACGCTGTCGGGCGAGCCCTCCACGCGCGGCTTTCAGCCGGCGGGCACGCCGTATCCGCTCGCGATCAGGGTCACCGGCAAATTCAAGACCGCGTTTCCCGAAGGCAAGCCGCAGCCGTATCAGCCGCCCTCGAAAGACCCTAAAAAAGCCGACACCAAGGCCGAAGAGCCCAAGGGCGAGGCGCAGTTGAAAGAGGCGGCGCAGGAGAATTCAGTCGTGCTGGTGTCCGATGTCGACATGCTGACCGACGGCGCGGCAGTCGAGATACAGGAAGTTTTCGGCCAGCGCCTCGCCGTGCCGCGCAACGGCAACCTGAATTTCGCGCAAAGCCTGGTCGAACAGGTGGCGGGGGATTTCGATCTGACCAAGCTGCGCAGCCGCGCCGCGTTCACGCGTCCGCTGACGGTGGTGCAGAAGATGGAAGCGCGCGCGCAGCAGAGCTACCTCGGCAAGATCAAGGAGCTTGAGGACAATCTGCAGCAGACGCAGGAAAAACTCGCGGCGCTGCAAAAAACGCGCGCCGGCGCGCAGGTGGCGACGCTGTCGCCGGAGCAGCAGGCCGAAGTCGAGAACTTCAAGAAAAAAGCGATTGAAACGCGGCGCGACCTGAAAGAGCTGCGCAAGAACCTGCGCGTCGAAAGCGAGTCGCTGCAATTCTGGACCAAGGTCGTCAATATCGGACTGGTGCCGCTGCTGGTGACGCTGGTCGGACTGGGGCTCGCCATGTCGCGGCGGCGCAAAACGGCGGTGGCGAAATGACGCGCAAAACATTTCTGACGCTGCTGGGCCTGCTCGTCATCCTGGGCGGCGCGGGGCTCGCGCTGTTCTGGCAGGACCTGACATCTTGGCGCAGCACCGGCACGCGCATCGGCTACAAGCCGTTCGAAAAGCTCGCCGTCAATGATGTGGCGCAAGTTCACTTGTACGACGGCAAGGGCGAAGTCACACTCGTCCTGAAAGACGGACGCTGGACCGTGAAGCAGCGCGGTGATTACAACGCCAGCGTGCAGGAAATCGGTAATCTGCTCGTGAAGCTGCCCGACCTCAAAACGGTCCAGACGGAGAACGTAGGCGCGACGCTGCTGCCGCGGCTGAATCTGGTCGCGCCCGCGGCACACGCGAAAGCAGACGCCAAGGCGGAAGGCGCCGGCACCCAGCTTGAATTGAGCGACAAGAGTGGCAAGGTGATCGGCAGCCTGCTGCTGGGCAAGATCGTCGTCAAAAAAGAGCCGAGCCCGCTGCCGATCCAACAGGAGACGCCGGTCGGCCGCTACGTACTGGCTACCGGCAGCCCGGTCGTGCTCGTTATGTCGGATGCGCTGAAGAACGCCGATGCCAAACCCGAGCTGTGGCTCGCCAGGGATTTCTTCAAGGCCGAGCGCATCAAGACGCTGACGGCGAGTGGCGATGGCGCAACATGGAAAATCGCGCGTAAGGAAGAATACGATCCGTGGAAATTTGCCGATGGCGGTGGCGAGCTCGATCCGAGCAAGGCGGTGGCGGCGGTCAACGCGCTGACGGCGCTGACCTTCAGCGACATTGCCCTCGACGTCAAACCGGAAAATCTCGACACGCCGCGCGTGCTGGTCGCAGAAACGTACGACAATCTCGTCTACACGCTCAAAATCGCGCGCAAGCCGGGCGGCGACGATTATTATTTGTCGGTTGCGGTCAGCGGCGAACCGCCGCGCGCGCGCGTAGCGGAAAAAAACGAGAAACCCGCCGACAAGGAACGCCTCGACAAGCAGTTCGACGACGCGCTGAAGAAGCTCGACGAACGGGTGAAGCAGGAAAAGGGGCTTGCCGCGTGGACGTATGTCGTGCCCGCGAAGACGCTTGAGCCGTTGCTCAAGAGCCGCAGCGAGCTTATCGCCGCGCCGCGCCAGAAGTAATTCCCGCGGCTCTCGTCCGCCGCCGCGGTAACGCCTCCGCTGGGGTATACTTTCATCCCGTTTATGCGACAAACCAGCCATGACCCGCGGCGTACATGACTTGGGTGGCCAGCCGGCCGGCCCAGTCGACCTTGCAGAGCACGAGCGCACGTTTTTCGACCAGCGCGTCGATGCGATGATGCGCCTGCTTGCGCACCCGCAGCATGGTTACTACACGGTAGACGCGATGCGCCGGGCGATTGAGTCGCTGCCGGAGGACCAGTACTTCGGCCTCGGCTATTACGAGCGTTGGCTGCGTGCAATGCGCAAGCTCATCGTTGAAAAAGGCCTGCTCAGCGAAGACGAATTGGGCCGCAAGCTTGCAGCGCTCGACGCCGGAGCCGCCAAATCATGACGCCGAGCTTCGCCCCTGGCGACAAGGTCAAAGTGCGCGCGGCGGACGTCAATACCCACTATCGCACGCCTTATTACCTGCGCGGCAAGCGCGGCGTGGTGGCGCGCGTGTTCGGCGCGTTTCCCAACCCCGAGCAGCTTGCGTACCACAAGATCGGCGTGCCCTACCAGCCGCTCTATCAGATCGAATTCGATTTCAGGGAGGTGTGGGGCAAGCCCGCGCCGAATACCGTGATCACCGCCGATATCTATCAACACTGGCTGGAGCGCGCCTGATGGCCCACGATCATCATCATCATCCGCACGACGGCCATGACCATGCGCACGATCACGACCCGCACGCGCCGGTCAACGAGGCGCATGGCGTGCGTGCCGAGTCGGCGCTGCTCGAGCGCGCGCTGCGCGAGCTGCTGATCGAGAAAAACGTTTTCACGGCGGCCGCGCTGCAGCGCCAAATCGAGCTCACGGAGTCGCGCACGCCGGAACTCGGCGCGCAGGTCGTCGCCCGCGCATGGACCGACCCGCAATACAAGGCGCGCCTGCTGCAGGACGCGAAGCCGGCGATCGAAAGCCTGCTCGGCATCGATTTAAACCTCACGCCGGAACTGACGGTGGTCGAGAACACGGCAGCGCGGCATCATGTCATCTGCTGCACGCTGTGCTCGTGCTATCCGCGCGCCGTGCTCGGCATTCCGCCGGCATGGTACAAAAGCGCCGAATATCGCGCGCGCGTGGTGGCCGAGCCGCGCGCGGTGCTCGCCGAATTCGGCACCGCGCTGCCCGACGATGTCGAAATCCGCGTGGTCGACTCGACCGCCGACATG
>JBDSSV010000029.1:0-2903 GCA_039928535.1 Burkholderiales bacterium | reverse complement strand
ACCGAGCGTCAGCGTGTAACCGTCGGCGGGCGCTCTCACCCCGAGCTCGGTGCCGACGACGCCGCCGGCGCCACCGCGATTGTCGACGACGATGGCGACGCTCAAGCCGCCTGATGTCTCCTGTCCCAGCACGCGCGCAATCATGTCGGTGCCGCCGCCTGGTGCGAACGGTACTATCAACCGTATTGGTTTGGTTGGATACGATTGTGTTGTTGCCATCGCCACGGTATAAAACCCGGCGGCCTGCGCGTCCATCCCGCGAGCGGGCCTGCGGCTAACGAGTCCGGACGCGTCCACCTCTACGAACGGCACGATCATGCGGATAGGCTTGGACGGATAGCGGTCGGCGCTATTGCCCTGGGCAGCCGCAGAAGCAGCGGTGAACGTCATCAGCGAGCACAAGAGCAACGGACAGGCACGCGTCATCACGGCAAGAGCTTTCAGAATAATGGGGCACCGCAAGCTGTGCGGCGTGCAGGAATGATAACGGACAAACCGCGCTTTTGGTACGCGGCACCCGACCCGGCAGCGGGCCTTACTCCGCCGTCATGCCGGTGGCAGTGACCACCTTCGCCCACTTCTCGACTTCGCTTTTTACGAAGGCCGCGAACTCGTCCGTGCCCAGTGGGGCCGGCTCCGCGCCCTGCGAGTTGAGACGGTCGCGCACTTCCGGCAGACGTACGATGCGGATGGCCTCGGCACTCAGCCGGTCGGTCACCGCGCGCGGCGTGCCGGCCGGCGCAAATAAGCCGAGCCAGTTGATCATCTCGTAGCCGGGCAATCCTGCTTCCGCGATGGTCGGCAGATCGGTCAACAGAGTTGAACGCTTGCTGCCGGTGATGCCGATGCCGCGCAAACGGCCGCTCTTGGTGAGGGGAGAAACCGACGCGGCGGTAGCGAATGTGATCGGCACCTGTCCGGCCACGACATCGATCATGGCGGGGCCCCCGCCTTTGTAGGGGACATGCACGAGCTTGACGTGGCCCAGGTATTCAAACAGCACCGCGGCGATATGCGTCGACGTGCCCGCGCCGGCGGATGCGTACATGAGTTGGGCGGGACGCGCTTTCGCGAGCGCAATTAAATCCTTCACCGATTTCACCGGCAACGACGTATGCACGGCGAGGATGTTCGGTGCATCTGAGAGGCGCGCGATCGGCTGAAAATCGCGCACGACGTTGTACGGCAGCTTGCGATACAGCGCCTGATTGATTGCGTGCGTGCCGACGCTGCCCACTGTCAGCGTGTAGCCGTCAGGCGCCGCGTGCGCCGCCATTTCGGCGGCGAGTATGCCGCCCGCGCCCGCGCGATTGTCGACCACCACCTGCTGCCCCAACGCTGCCGCCAGCGGGCCGGCCACGAGCCGCGTGCCGAGATCGACGTAGCCGCCGGGAGAAAACCCGATCACGATGCGCACGGGCTTCGCGGGCCAGGTTTCGGCCGCGTAAGCGTGTCCGCATGCCAAAGCGCAGGAAAACGTGATGACGGGCACCAGGAGCAGGAAAGCCGGTTTCAACGGATCAACCTTTTCCCGCGGTCAACAATCGCGTAAGTTCGTTCGAATTGGCGAGCTGATCGAGTCTTGCGACGACTTGCGTGATTTCGCGCGCTGCCGTGGGCGCAATCGTCTTGCCCGCAAGCGTCATGAATTTCTCGTCGATTTCGGCTGCCGTCATCGGATCTTCGTGGCTGCCTTTGCGATACAGCACCTGCGCTTCATGACGCGCACCATCGCGGCAGACGACCGCCGCACGGCACGCGACACGGAGCCTGCCGCCGTCGGCATCGAACGCGGGCTCGAGCTCGACGCGCACGCGCCTGACGAAATCGAGAATCACCGGATCGAGCATTTTCTGCTCGGTAAACTGGTCGACAGTCGCGCGCCGCTCGAGCGCCATCACGGCCATGCCGTAGCGCAGGTTCATCTGCGCGGCCAGCACGCCCTGGATTTTCGCGGGCTCATATTCCCAGCCGCAGTGATGCAGTGTATTCGTGCTGACATGTGCCGTCACGCTGTCGATATCGGCAGCCGTGAGATTATGCTCGCGCATTACCTTGTCGAACGCCGCCATCGCCACGATGCTGCCGTTCGACGCCGGCGCCGGCTTGAAGCCAACTTTGAGGATTTCCCAGCGCGTGCCGAGGTCCGCGGTCAATGCGTCCTGCGTGCAATCGCCGACGAGTGAACTCAAAAATCCGCCGTAACCGGCTTCGAGCACGTCGGGGATGCCGGTATAACCGAGACGCGCGAGCTTCGCCGCATAGACGCCGCTTTGCGCGGCGCGGCCCGAGTGAAAGCCCTTGGTCATCGCGCCTTCCTGCACCGCCATCAGGCCTGCCGCCTGCGAGCCCGCGATGCCTAATGCATGCTGCGTTTGCACTGCATCGAGCTGCAGCAGGCGGGCGGCAGTGGCCGCCGCGACGAATACGCCGGTGGTGCCCTGATTGTGAAAACCGCGCGTGAACATGCCCCCCTTCGCCGCGAGGCCCACGCGCAGGCCGACTTCATAGCCGGCGGCCATCGCCGTGATCAGGTCGCGGCCCGCCATGCCACCCGCCGCCTCGGCGAGCGCCAGCGCTGCCGGCACCGCGAGCGAGCCCGGATGCAACGTGGCTTCAATATGCATCTCGTCGAGCTGAAACGCGTGCGAAGAAGCTGCGTTGATCAACGCGGCGTGCGCAGCCGACGTGCGCAGCGGAAACCCGAAGACCGCGGATTGGCCGGCGCAGTCCTCCTCCGCCACCATCGCGGCGAGCTTGCGCACGGACGCCAGGCTCGCGCCGAAGACGCAGCAGCCCAGCGTGTCGAGCATGCAGGTCTTCGCCTTAACCACGACCGCGGTCGGCAAGTCCTCGTAACGCAGCGCCGACGCGAACTCCGCGAGTTTGCGGGTTGCGCTGCT
>JBDSSV010000028.1:0-9946 GCA_039928535.1 Burkholderiales bacterium | reverse complement strand
GCGATGCGCGGATCATTGCCGCGGGACAGCTGCTGCTACCGAGGAGAGACCAGCGGCACCGACAAGAATACGCCACACTCGGCGGCGATATTGCAGCTCACCCGCGCGTGTACCCCGCCCCGCTCGTCGTAGAAGGTGGCGCGCTCTACCTCCAGGAGCACCACTTTGCGCCATAGGTTGGGGATGAATGCGAGGCCCTGGCGGCCGCCTGCAGAAAATACTGTGACATCGCGATGATGGCTCCCTCGCGGCTGGCTTTTCAGAAAGTAGACGATCTACATACAAGACACTACCATGTCGAGCGATGGCTACTTTTGCGCAAAATGCCAACACCCCGGCCCGACGCCGCGCGCATGCACGCGTCACGCGCGCCGCCGGTCGCCATCCTCCCGCTCACAAGCGCAGGAACCTCTTCGCGCATAGCAAGATAAAATGAAAGCAGGCCGTGCAGCGTTGAACGTCAACGGCCGCACTTATCGCTGGATGGATCGCCCGCTGGTGGTCGTGTGCGTGGACGGTTGCGAGCCGGATTACATTACGCAGGCTATGCAGGCAGGCGTCGCACCCTATCTGCGCGAGTTGTGCGACAAAGGCGCCTCGTTTCTGGCCGATTCGGTGGTGCCGAGCTTTACCAACCCCAACAACCTGTCGATCGTCACCGGCGTATCGCCGGCGGTGCACGGCATCTGCGGCAACTATTTCTACGACCGCGACGCCGGCGAGGAAGTGATGATGAACGACCCCCGGTATCTGCGCGCGGACACCATACTGGCGAAGTTTTCCCAGGCGGGTGCGAAGGTCGCCGTGGTTACGGCCAAGGACAAGCTGCGTACGCTGCTTGGCCACCAGATGAAAGGCGGCATCTGTTTTTCAGCGGAAAAAGCCAACGAGACCAGCGATGCCAAAAACGGTATCAGGGACGCGCTGAACTTCGTCGGCATGCCGCTGCCGTCGGTCTATAGCGCGCAACTGTCGGAGTTCGTGTTCGCCGCCGGTGCCAAGCTGCTTGAGATCAATCGTCCGCACCTGATATACCTGTCGACCACGGACTACGTGCAGCACAAGGACGCGCCAGGGACCGCGGGCGCCAACGCTTTCTATGCGATGATGGACGGCTATCTGAAAACGCTCGACGAGCTCGGCGCGACCATCGCGCTCACTGCCGACCACGGCATGAACGCGAAGACCGACGCCAAGGGCGATCCCAATGTCATCTACCTGCAGGACGCGCTCGACGGCTGGCTGGGCAGGGGTGTCGCGCGCGTTATTTTGCCGATCACCGACCCTTATGTCGTGCATCACGGCGCACTCGGCTCGTTCGCGACGGCGTATCTGCCGCCAGGTGCAAAGATCGACGAGATTATCGCGCGGCTGTCGGCATTGCCGGGAATCGAAGTCGTATACGATCGCGCACGTGGCTGCTCCCGCTTCGAGCTACCGGAAGACCGCATGGGCGACATCATCATCGTGTCAGAGCGGCTTACCGTGCTCGGCACCAGCCGCGAGCGGCACGACCTGTCGGGACTCACCGTGCCGTTGCGTTCGCATGGCGGAATTTCCGAGCAAACCGTGCCGCTGCTGTTCAATCGGCGCGCGAACGGAGTCGACACCACCCGGCGCTTGCGCAATTTCGACATTTTTGACATCGCACTGAATCATATTCAGTAAAGATACGGACATGGTCACCGCCTGCCTGCCGCACGATTTCTACGGTTGCAAGCGTTAAAAGGCGTATTCGGCGCGGCGGTGTTGATAAGCGTGGAACATACAGCGCGGGCAAGGCCGCGAAGTTCATCGCCCAGGCGTTCGCGCGGGACGCGGTCAGGTTGCGACGATGGGATGACTGGCGAAAGTGCTCGGCTGCACAATCCCCGCACTTCAGTGCTAATTTTATATAGCCGCTTTGAGCGCAGCGGCCAAAACTACGGCGTGATGTTGCTGAACCGCGGCAAATTCGCGCCATGACGCTGCCGCTCGACGTCACGCTGCTGGTGCTGCTGGCGGCCCTGATGCACGCGTCGTGGAACGCGATCGCCAAGTCGGCCGCCAACAAGCTGCTCGACATCACTACGATGGCGCTGGCGGGCGGCGCCATGTGCGCGCTGGCGCTGCCTTTCCTGCCGGCGCCCGAGCCCGAGGCGTGGCCGTGGCTGGCGGCGTCGTTATTGCTGCACTTCCTGTACTTCATGGCGCTGGTAGGCGCCTATAACAACGCCGACCTGTCGCATGCCTATCCGCTCATGCGGGGTCTCGCGCCGCTGCTCGTCGCCGTGTTCGGCGTCCTGCTGCTCGACGAGCAACTGACGGCCAAAGTGTGGCTGGGCATCGCGCTGATCAGCAGCGGTATTCTTTTGCCGTTTTGGCTCGGCGCGGGCGACAAGAAGTCGCTGCTCAGGAGTTCGGGTTTCGCGCTTGCCAACGCGGCCATCATTGCCACGTACACGCTGGTCGACGGGTTCGGCACGCGACTGTCGGCGAACGCGCTCAGCTATTGCTTGTGGCTTTTTCTGCTCGACCCTTTGCCCATCCTGGCTGTCGCGCTCGCGCGCCATGGCAACGGCGTGTGGCGGCATCTGCGGCAGCGCTGGACAACTTGCACGCTGGGCGGGGTGCTCACGGTGCTCGCCTACGGCATCGTCCTGTGGGCGATGACGCGCGCGCCGATTGCGGCGGTGTCCGCGCTGCGCGAGACCTCGGTGATTTTCGCGGCCGTGATCGGCGCGGTTTTTCTGCGCGAAGGGTTCGGGCCGCTGCGGGTCATCGGTGCCGTGCTGGTTGTCGGCGGCATCGCTGCGCTCAGGCTGTAGCGGGAGTCTTGCGCGTGATCTGGCGGTCGTCGATCGGGAAGTTGAGGATGGCGGCCACCACGCCCATGCCTATCGTCAGCATCCACATCAGGCGGTAGGAGCCGGTCGCGTCGAACAGATAGCCCGCGATGCCGACGCCGAAGAAGCTGCCGATCTGGTGGAACAGGAAGGCGATGCCGGTGAGCGTGGACAGGTAGCGCACGCCGAAAATCTGCGCGATCACGCCGCTCGTCAGCGGCACGGTGCCCAGCCACAAAAAGCCGATGACGGCGCCGAACATGTAGACGGACCACGGCGTGATCGGCAGCGATATGAATATCGCAATGGCGATCGCACGCGTCATGTAGAGCGTGCTCAACAGGTATTTCTTGGTGTAGCGCCCGCCGAGCAGGCCCCAGAAATAACTGCCGAAGATATTGAAGAGGCCGATCAGGGCGAGCGCCATCATGCCGGTTTCCGGCGTCATGTGCTGATCGACCATATAGGCGGGGAAGTGGATGGAGATGAACATCAGCTGAAACCCGCAGACGGTGTAAGCGATGCACAGGAGCCAGTAACCGCCGTGGCCGAGTGCCTCGCGCAATGCTTCCGGTATTGACTGCTTGAACTGGCCGGGCTCCGGCGCCGGGCGTTTTTCAGCCAGCGCCGTTGATAGCGGCACGACCAGGAGTACCGTCAACGCGAGCGTCATCAACGCGTAGTGCCAGCCGATATGGCTGATGAGCTGCTGGGCGTAGGGCAGCATCACGAATTGTCCGAACGAGCCTGCCGCGCCGGCGAGGCCCAGCGCCACGCTGCGCTTTTCGGGTGGGAACGCGCGGCCGATGACACCGTAGACGATGCTGAACCCCACGCAAGCCAGCGCGATGCCGACGACGATGCCGGCGCTCAAGCCGAATGCGAGGCCGCTCGTGGAATTCGCCATCAGCACCAGGCCTATTGCATAGAGCACCGCGCCGGCCGCCATCACGCGGCTCGCTCCGTGCTTGTCGGCGATCATTCCGGTGACGGGCTGCGCGAGCCCATAGACGAGGTTCTGGATCGCAATCGCGAACGAGAACGTCTGCCGTCCCCAGTCGAGGTCGGCGGTCATCGGCTGCAGAAAGAGGCCGAACGAGTGGCGCGCGCCGAGCGCGATGGTGAGCGCCACGCCGCCGCACAGCAGTATCACGGTGGGCGTGCGCCAGTTTTTAACGGGATGCGAAATCATGACGGCTGATTGTAGCTTACCGCGCCAGGGCGGCATCAGGTCTTCAGCGTGAACGGGTTGAAGTTCGTGCTGCGATCGTAGTAGTCCTCGTGCTCGGCGCGCTTCAGCCAGCCGACGATCTTGTACGTGAGCGGCGTGAAGACGATTTCGACGCCGACCTTGGCGATGAATTGCGACAGCATCACGAGCGGCAGCTTGTCGTTCGGGATGATGCCGGTATCGTAGAACGCGAGCGGGTAGAACAGCAGCGAGTCGATACCTTCGCCGAATATCGTCGAGCTTATGGTGCGCATCCACAGCCAGCGCCCGGCGGTCGCAATTTTCATTTTCGCCAGCACGAACGAGTTGACGAATTCGCCGCACACGAACGCAATCAGCGACGCCGTCGCGATGCGCCAGGTCGAGCCGAATGCGATTTCGTAGGCACCCTGGTTGTGCCAGAACGGCGCCGGCGGCAGCTTAACGATGACCCACGCCATGACGGCGGCGAACGCGAGGGCCGCGAAACCCGTCCAGATGACGCGACGCGAGCGCGCGTAACCGTAGACTTCCGTCAGCACGTCGCCGAAAACGTAGGAAATCGGGAAGAACAAAACGCCGGCGCCGAAGGTCATAGTGCCGACCAGCGGCCAGTCGAGTTGCGCGATCTTGGCCGGCCCGATCAAATTGGAGCATACGAGTATGGTGACGAATGCCACCATCACGTACTCATAGTAGCGATACGAGCGTTGCTGGGCCATGCAGCGTTGCCTCGAAAGGGTAAGCTTGTATTAGGCCATATCCGGCGTTGCGCGCAAAATGTATGTACTCGCGCGGCATTTCCGCGCGTTATGGACTATTACCTCATTAAAGGCGAAGACGACCATGCGACAACTATCCTGCGATAACGCTGCTGTCGGGCGGGCGCTGATGGCGATGCTGCTGCTGGCAGCGACGTTGACGGGGTGCGGCGGTTTGCCGCCCGGCGCGCAGGCGCCGTCGGTCACCATTGCGGACATGGGCTTGAGCGGTGCCGGCCTGTTCGAGCAGCAATTCAATCTGCGACTACGTATTCAAAATCCCAATCCCGACGAATTCAGGATCGACGGTATCGCTTTCGATCTGGAGCTCAATGATCAGCCGTTCGCCAAAGGCGTCGGCAATCAGGCCGTCACGGTGCCGCGCTATGGCTCGGGCTTCCTTGCGGTGGAAGCCGTCAGCACTACGCGGGGATTGGTCAGGCAGTTTGGGCTGATCGCGAAAAGCGGGCGGCCCGTATTCAAATACCGTATGCGGGGCACGCTCGACCTTGCCCCCGGCGGGCGCATGCCGTTCGACGAGCGCGGCGAACTGGACCTCAGCGCCATGGCATTCGCACCTTAGTTGCGCAGAGCGCCCGAGGACGCCGCCGGCGGCATGTTAAACTGACCGCAACAATTTTACCGACTCACGCCATGCCAGCCGACGACATTGTTGAAATCCACGATCTGCGTTTTGCCTACGCGGACCGCCCCTTGCTCAAAGGCATCAACCTCACGATTCCGCGCGGTAAGGTCGTCGGCATCATGGGCGCGAGCGGCAGTGGCAAGTCGACGCTCCTGCGACTCATCGGCGGGCAGTTGACGCCCGCCGGCGGCTACGTGAAAGTCGACGGCAAGATCGTGCATGAGTTGCCGCGCGACGAACTGTTCCAGCTGCGGCGAAAGATGGGCATGCAATTCCAGGCCGGCGGCCTGTTTACCGACCTGACGGTGTACGAGAACATCGCTTTCCAGATGCGCGAGCACACCGATCTGCCCGAAAGCATGATCCGCGATCTCGTGCTGCTCAAACTGGCGGCGGTCGGGTTGCGCGGCGCAGCGCAACTGTTGCCGGCCGAGCTGTCGGGCGGCATGGCGCGGCGGGTCGGTCTCGCGCGCGCAATTGCGCTCGATCCCATGCTCGTGATGTACGACGAGCCGTTCGCCGGGCTCGATCCTATTTCGTGCAGCGTGGTCGGCAACCTCATACGCAAGCTGAACGACGCGCTGGGTGCGACTTCCGTCGTCGTCTCGTACGACGCCGCGGAATCCATGCGCGTCATCGATTACCTGTACCTGATTTCCGACGGCGTGATCGCGGCGTCGGGGCCGGCCGCGGAGATGAAGGTTTCGCCGGACCCGTTCGTGCGCCAGTTTCTGGACGGCGCGCACGATGGCCCGGTGCCGTTTCACTATCCGCACAACGACTACAAGGACGACCTGCGGTTGAATAAGGCAGCTTGACGGCGCGGGAGGGCGGGAGGGCGTGAGATGGAGTAAACCACTTCCGACTTCCCGCTCTCCCGGCTTATCAGTGTTTAATATCCGCCGGGATCTGCGGCAGCGGACCGGTGCGCAGGTTGAGCATATGCCGCTCGCGCACCAGCGTCATGCTGACGGCCACGAAGAGCCCGAACAGCACGATGACCGTGTAAATCGAAAAGTTGAACTTGATCAGCAGCGAGTAAACGCCGAGCATCGTCAGGATGCTCAGGTTCTCGTTGAAGTTCTGCACGGCAATCGAGTGCCCCGCGCCCATCAGGATGTGGCCGCGGTGCTGCAGCAGCGCATTCATCGGCACCACGAAGAATCCGGCCAGCGCGCCGATCAGCGTCATGATCGCCATCGCCGCATATACGTCGCGCACAAATATCATGCTGATCGTGATGAGGCCCATCGCGATGCCGACCGGCAGCACGTTGACCGCCCGGTGCAGGGGCACGAATTTTGCCGCGAGTACGGCGCCGACGCCTATGCCTAGCGCGGTGATGCCCTGCATGACGGTCGACTGCGAGAGCGTGTAGCCGAGCGCGACTTCCGCCCATTTGAGAACGATGAACTGCAGCGTCGCGCCCGCGCCCCAGAACAAAGTCGTTGTCGCGAGCGAAATCTGGCCAAGCTTGTCGGCCCACAGCAGGCGCAGACAGTGCGTGAAATCGCTGACGAGGTAGAGCGGGTTCTTGCGCGCCGGTTTGTGGTCGGCGCCGGTCCGCGGCACGTACAGGTTGAATATCGCCGCGATGATGTAAAGGATGATGATCAGCGCGATCGCGATTTCGGGTGCGGTATCGATGCCGGTCTCGATTTGCGGCACGTCGATTTTCAGCAGCTTGGACGACACTGCTTCGCTGATCAGTGCGCCGCCGAGCAGGGTGCCGAGGATGATGGAACCGACGGTCAGGCCCTCGATCCAGCCGTTGGCGACGACGAGCTTGGGATGCGGCAGATACTCGGTCAGGATGCCGTATTTCGCCGGGGAGTAGGCCGCGGCGCCGAGGCCGACGACGCCGTACGCGATGAGCGGATGCACGCCGAACAGCATTAGCGAGCAGCCCATCACCTTGATGGTGTTCGCCACGAACATCACCTTGCCCTTGGGCAGCGCGTCAGCGAACGCGCCGACAAACGGCGCCAGCACGACATAGGAAATCGTGAAGAAGAGCTTCAGCATCGGCGTGAGCCATGCGGGCGAATCGAGGAGTGCGAGCGTTGCGATCGCGGCTACGAGCAACGCGTTGTCGGCCAGCGACGAAAAAAACTGCGCCGCCATGATGATGAAAAAACCGAACGGCATGAAGGGGATGCGAGCCCTCTTGTAAGAGGCGAACTTTATACCATAGATTCGCGGCGCGGGCGTCAGCCACGGCCTGTGCCGGCGATGACTTGAATGGAGAATTGTGGTTGAATATCGAGTGAGGGGTAAGGCGTGAGGAGTGTCGCCGCGATCTGTCGCGGATTGGTTCAAGCACTTCACGCCTCTCTCCTCGCCCCTCACTCCTCACGCTTCCCGGATAAATGGCTGACCGCAGATTGCAGGTGTTTCACACCGTTGCCCGGCAGTTGAGTTTCACCAAGGCCGCAGAGCAGCTTTTCATGACGCAGCCGGCGGTGACGTTCCAGGTCAAACAGCTCGAGGAGCATTTCAGCACGCGGCTTTTCGAGCGCAGCCACGGTAAGATTGCCCTGACGCCCGCCGGCGAGCTCGTGCTCGACTACGCGGAACGCATACTCGGCTTGTCGGCCGAGCTCGACAAGCGCGTGAGCGAGTTCACGGGCGCCGTCAGCGGGCCGTTGCTGCTCGGCTGCAGCATGACGATCGCTGAATTCATCCTGCCGCGCGTGCTCGGCGAATTCAAGGCGCGCCATCCGCAGGTGCAAACACACATGACGGTGGCCAATTCTGAGATCATCGAGCATCGCGTGGCCGATCACACGCTCGATCTCGGCCTCATCGAGTCGCCGGCGCATCTGCCCGGCCTGCACACCGAGGTATGCTGCGACGACGAACTGCTGATGATATGCGCGCCGGGCTACAAGTTCGCAGGTGCAAAATCGATTACCGCCGCGCAGATCGCCGCCGAGCCGTACATCAGCCGCGAAAGCGGTTCCGGCACGCGCCAGTTCGCCGATAACTACTTCCGCAAGTCCGGTGTCGCGCCCGAAGATCTCAATATAGTCATGGAGCTCGGCAGCCCCGAGGCGATCAAGGGCGTGGTGGAGACGGGCATCGGCGTCGCCATCATGTCGAGCGCTACTTTGGCCAAGGAGCTCAAGCTCGGCTCGCTGGTGGCGTTGCCGCTCGACCCGCCGCTGATCCGCACGCTGTCTATCGTCTATCCGCGCGAAAAATTCCGCTCGCGCTTGTTGTCGACGTTCGTGGAGTTCGCGACTGCGAAAATGCGCGCGCTTGCGGTTAAAAGCGGTGAGGAGGGCGGAGGGCGGAGTGAATACGCCTCACCCCTCACTTCGCACGGTTCTAAAAATGCGTCCGATCAAAGCGACGGTTAATCTCGCTGCGCTAAAGCACAATTTAAACGTCGCGCGTCGTTGCGCCCCGAACTCGCGCGTCCTCGCCGTCATCAAGGCAAATGCCTATGGCCACGGTGTTGCGCGCGCGGTACCCGCGTTGGCGGCCGCCGATGGCCTTGCGCTGCTCGAAATCGATGTCGCGGTGCGCTTGCGCGAAGGCGGCTATGTGAAGCGCATCGCGCTGCTCGAAGGTCTGTTCGAGACGGCGGAAGTTGCAGCCGCCGCCGCGCACGATTTGACCATTGTCATCCACGCGCAGGAGCAGGTGCGAATGCTTGACACGGCGCCGCCGGGCGCGCGTCTCGACGTGATGCTCAAGATCAATACCGGTATGAACCGCCTCGGGTTCACACCGGCCGCGGCGCGCGTCGCCTGCGCGCAACTGCAAGTGCATCGCGCGGTAAAGCAGGTGACTTTAATGACACATTTCGCGACGGCGGATGACGCGCGCGGCGTGGCGTGGCAGATGAAAGTGCTCGAGGAAGTCGCGGCCGGCAGTCCGCTCGAGCGTTCGCTTGCGAACTCGGCAGCCATCCTGCGCTTTCCGGAAACGCATGCGCAATGGGTGCGTCCCGGCATCATGTTGTACGGCTGCACACCGTTTGCCGAGACATCCGCGCAGGAACTCGGTCTTGAACCGGCCATGACGTTGTCAAGCAAGGTCATCAGCGTGCAGGACCTGCGCCCCGGCGACCGCCTCGGCTATGCCGGCGCGTTCGAAGCGACGCGGCAGCTGCGCGTCGGTACCGTCGCATGCGGCTACGCTGACGGCTATCCGCGCCATGCCCCGACCGGCACGCCGGTGCTCGTAGACGGGACACGTACCCGCACGCTGGGCCGCGTGTCGATGGACATGCTGTGCGTTGATCTGGCAGACATTCCCGGCGCCGGCGTCGGTATGCCGGTGGTCTTATGGGGGGCGGCCTTGCCGGCCGACGAAGTAGCGGCGGCCGCCGGCACTGTCAGTTATGAAATGTTGTGCGCGCTCGCGCCGCGCGTCCCGGTCTGTGCCGTCTGATCGATCGCGCATAAACGTCCGGTGAAAAGTGTCACCCGCCGGTGTATCATCGCCATATGACGAGCATGCAAATCCCGCCTTCAGACGCGCTGGCAAATGTCGC
>JBDSSV010000027.1:0-4177 GCA_039928535.1 Burkholderiales bacterium | reverse complement strand
TAGCGGCGCGGCGGTAGCGCGGAGATCAGGAAATGTGTCATCTACAGCGGATATAAGTATTCAACATTCTCAACGACCTGAGCGACAACTTGGGTTGTAGACCGGTATGCACTCTGCGCGAACCAGCGATGCGCTATACGCCATTTTCGAGGGAGAAAGCGACCCGCTAACGCTCAATAACGCGGACTTCTGGGAGAGAACTCTTGAAAATAGCGAGACATAGCGTGGTCTGACCTGAACGTAGGACTGAACGTAGGGTAAAGCGATGTTGTTTATCGCGCATCAATTGCCGAAGAGTTTGATGGTGGATGAGTCGTGCGGCTGGGGCAAAAAAGCGCAAACCGAAGCAGAGCGCTCGCAATGAACCCTGAGAGGGCCCTATCTGTATTTCAAGAAGTCCAGTACGGTCAGGCCAATGTCTTTCGCGATCTGGCGCAGCAAAATCGGAGAAATGTCGCGCCCGGCGTGAAAAGGAACAGTGGTGGCCCGGCCGTCGGCGTGCCGGAATTGCTTATGCGAACCGCTTTGACGGACTTCTTGAAACCCCAATCGAATAAGGACGGCAATCAAGAGACTTGGAGACTTGGGGTCAGGTCTTTCATTATCACATCGAAGTAAAAGCATTTGTTAATTCACCGACCCTGATTGTCTTTGAGCGTGGCCCTTTGATTAAAATGCCGGCTCAAGCCCGCGCGTCAAGACCGCGTTCAACTGTGCCGGCGTCACGATGCCGAAGGGCGCGCGTCGAACCTTTCGGCGTGCCAGCTCGAGCAATAGCGCATCCTTGGTCACCAGAAAATCCGCGCGGCAGGCGCGCGCGAGCTCGAGGAATTTCTGATCGTCGGCGTCGCGGCATACCGGCAACGCATAAGCAGGTGGCGCATCGATCGCTGTTTCCAGCATGCGCGTTACGCGCCGGCATTCCGACATGCACGCGGCCTGCTCGTCAGCGGAGAGTATTTTTTTGCGCAGAGAATACGCGAGCGCCGATGCAAGTTCAGCGGCGCACGGGGTGTCAATAAAAATTTCGGCGTGCTGAGCAGCGACGGCAGCCTTCAACGGCGCGACACTGGCGTCGTAGAATACGAGCCAGTCAAGCCAGACGTTGGTGTCGAGGACCAGGCGCAGCGGCATCGGTCTTATGCCGCGACTTTCGTGCGCGAAAACGAGTTGTGCTCGATCGTGTGCATGATCAGGTCTGCCGCCAGCTTGATCAGCACGATCGCAACGCCGAATGTCGCCGAAGCGTCGAGGGCGGGGAACAGCGCGGCCGCCACCAACCCTGCCGCCAGCGTCACCATCACGAGCGACATCCGCACATACGGCCAGAACAGCAGCACGAGCAGATTGGCGTTTGCATATTCGCGGCCCAGCAGAAAATTCACCACAAAGGAAATGCCGTGGCTGATGAACAATGCCGCGACCGCCATGGCCACGCCGCCGCCGACCGCACGCAGCCCGTGCCATATCTCACGCGTTCCCGTGTCGCCGGCATGCGCCAGAAAAGCCGGGACCGCGGCTATCAGGAGACCCATCGTCAGCGCGAAGCCGCCGAACTTTACAATGTAAAAACCGAGCACCAGCAACACCAGGAAAAACCGCGTCGTCAGGTCGTCGGCGCCCACCCAGCGGCCGAACGGCTCGCCCGCGAGCCCGACCATGCACATGCGGGCGAAATTGAAGCCGCCGATGATCACGGCTTCGCACCAATAGACAATGATGATCTCGTAATAGCCCCAGCCGCGCAGCAGCGTGATTACCGCGACCACGAGATTGGCCGCGATCAGCGCCGTTGCCGGCACGCGGCGCCACGACGGAAGATAAATCACGGCGACGCTTGTGCGCGCTACGCCGCGGCGCGCGCCGGCCGCAGTTCAGCGACGCCGTCGGCATCGGTCGCCGAGATCGTCGTGCGCACCATGTGCCGCGGATGCAGATTGTCGGGCCACGGCCGTCCGCGATGCAGCGTCGCGCGGTTGTCCCACATCACGACATCGCCTGTCTGCCAGCTGTGCAGATACGTATATTCCGGCCGCGTTGCGTCCGCGATGAGCTGCTCGACGAGCGCCAGCGCCGCGTCCTGCGGCATGCCTTCGATCGCGCACGTGTGCGACGCGACATAGAGAGACTCGCGGCCATTCGCGGGATTTACCCAGCGCATGCGCCAGCATACGGGCGGCATGGTGGAGCGTTCGCGTTCGGACGCGAGCTGCGGTGCGATCTTGCCGCGCGAGTGCGCGTAATCGTGCCAGGCAAAGGAGTTCGTGAGGCGGTCGCGCATCGCCTGCGGCAGCCGCTCCCACGCATGCCGCATTGAGGTAAATTCCGTTTCACCGCCATGCGGCGGGACCACGCGCGCAGAAAGGACGGAGGCGAGCGCCGGCGGAATTTTGAACGTGCTGTCGGTATGCCACAACTGGTTCGCGCGCGCGCGCAAAGACTCTTTATGCTCGGGCGGCACGAGCTTGCCGGTCGCGCGGTCGATGTTGGTGAGTATGCTGAAAGGCGTGCCCTCGCCGAGCGAAGCGGCTTTCGCGATTTCGAGCGGGCCGAAACGCTGTGAGTACGCGACCTGCAATTCATCGGTGATAGGCTGCCGGCGGAAGATCAGCACCGAATGTTCCTCGAACGCCGCGCGCACCGCCGCATACGCGTCGTCGCGCGCCGCTACATCAGCGAGGCCGGCGCCGCGAACTTCGGCGCAGAACCCGGGTCCCATTGGTATCAGTTCCATCGAAATTTCTCCGTCGGCACGCGAGCGCCGGCACGAATTCATGCATGCACGCCATCCAGTATATCGCCGCGCGGGACGGTCCGCCGCGTCTCGCGCTGTGCGCCGTAAAATTCCTGCTAGCATGTACGCCACGTTAACGCAGGAGGCGCACCGGGTCCCATGGGCATAGACGTCGTCCAGTTCGCGCGCGCTCTCGACTACGCGGCGATGAAGCATGTGCGCCAGCGCCGCAAGGGCGAGGCGAAGGAACCGTACCTGAATCACCTTGCCGAAGTCGCTGCCCTGCTCGCCGAGGCAACCGGTGGCGAAGACGTCAATCTCGTCATCGCCGGGCTCCTGCATGATTGCATCGAAGACCAAGGCGTGACTTACGACGAGCTCGTCGCGCTGTTCGGTGCCGACGTCGCCGGTTTGGTGCGCGATGTCACCGATGATACGACCCTGCTCAAAGCCGAGCGCAAACGTCTGCAGGTCGAGCAGACGCCGCACAAGTCCGGCCGCGTGAAGATGTTGAAAATTGCCGACAAGACTTCCAACCTGCGTGCGCTCGCGGTCAGCCCGCCGAGCGGCTGGGACGAGCAGCGCAAGCGCGAATACTATGCGTGGGCACAGGCGGTCGTTGCCGGCTGTCGCGGCGTGAATGCGTTTTTAGAAGCGAAGTTCGACGAAGCCTTCCTGAACGGGCAGCGTTAAAAATTATTTCACGATTGACCGCGGATCGCGCGGCCGCCAGCACCCGCCGTCGACCGTCGCGAGAAAATCGCCGAGCATCTGGTTGAAGAGACCCGGCTCCTCAGTATTGACCGTGTGTCCGGTCGCGGGACAGATCCACAGGCGCGCCGAGGGGCACATGGTTTTCATGAACACCGCCGGCGCGACACAATTGTCGTCCTCGTCGCCGGTCACCACGAACAGCGGCACCTTCATGCGACGCAGCGCACTGCCGAGTTCAAAAATCGTCTTGCGCTTCAACTGCACCCCGCGCTGCGTGTTCGCAAGCCCGATCACCGCGTGCTCGAATTGGCAGCGCCGGAATTCGGCGAAGCCGCGCGGGTCTTTGTTCAACTGCGGGATGCGGCCCGCTGCGGGCCCGCCCGCGCGCAGCGTCGCGGGCACGCCGATAGCGAGAAAGCTTTTTGCATTCGCTTCGGTGTTGCGCAGAAACGCCTGGCGGGTTGACGGGTTCGAGCCCGCGCCGGCGCCGACCGTCGTCACCGATAAGGCCCGCCCCGGATACGTGAGGCCGAAGCCCAATGACGTGCGCGCGCCCATCGAGCAGCCGACGATGTGCGCTTTGCGTATCTTTAGATGCCGCATCAGATCGACGATGTCGTTGATGACGATCGGCTGCGAATACCGGGCTTGCGCTTTCGGCACGTCGGAAGGCGGGTAGCCGCGCGCGTTATAGGCGACACAGCGATAGCGCCGCGCGAAGTGGCGCAT
>JBDSSV010000026.1:0-3418 GCA_039928535.1 Burkholderiales bacterium | reverse complement strand
CATGAACCGCAGCGCGACAGGCGCAGCCGCAATATGCAGACGCGGCGACGAGCGGGCTGTACTGCTATTCTTTGGAGGAAACAGCGCACCATTCTTGCAATTTATTGGGAACTTATCAGACTGGCATGCGTATTCTGATCGTGGAAGATGACCCCGTATTGGCCGACGGCCTTACGCGCTCGCTGCGGCAGGCCGAATTCGCCGTGGATTGCGTGCACAACGGCGAGGACGCCGACCACGTCCTGACGGCGCAAAATTACGACCTGGTGATTCTCGACTTAGGGCTGCCCAGCCTTGACGGCTTCGACGTGCTGAAACGGCTGCGGCGGCGCGGCGCCACGGTGCCGGTACTGGTATTGACCGCGCGCGACGCGCTGGCCGACCGCGTTAAAGGACTCGATCTCGGCGCCGACGACTATCTGACCAAACCGTTCGACCTGCCCGAACTCGAGGCGCGCGTGCGCGCGCTCATACGCCGCGGGTTGGCGGGCGGCAGCGCGCTGCTCGCGCACGGCCCGCTTACGCTCGACACCAGCGGCCGGCGCGCGACGCTGCACGGTGCACCGCTCGAGCTTTCGGCGCGCGAACTGGGTGTGCTCGAAGTCCTGATGCTGCGCAGCGGGCGCGTCGTCAACAAGGAGCAGCTCGCCGGCCAGCTCTATGGCTGGGACGAAGAGGTCGGCGCCAACGCGATCGAGGTCTACGTACACCGTTTGCGCAAGAAGGTCGAATCCGCGGGCGTCACGATCCGCACCATTCGCGGCCTCGGTTACCTGCTGGAAAAAGACGCATGAGCGCCGTCATCAGCGACAAACCCGCGGCGCCGGCGCGCGAACGCGCCACGCTGCGCCATCAGCTGCTGATGTCGCTGCTGGCGCCCATCGTGCTGGTCACGCTGATCAGCGCCGTCGTCACTTATTATTTTGCATTCAATTTCGCCACGCTCGCGTACGACAACTCGCTGTTCGACTCGGCCCTCGACATCAGCCGGCAAACGCGCGCGACGCAAGGCCGGCTGCATGTCGACCTGCCGAGCGCCGCGCTGGACATGCTCGAGTCCGACACGCACGACAGCATTTTTTACCTGGTGAACGATGCGAGCGGCGCGTTCGTCGCCGGCCACCGCGGTCTGCCGCTGCCGGCCGAGGAAGTGCCGACGGCGAAACCGCTGTATTACGATGGTAACTATCGCGGCAACCCGGTCAGGATCGCCGCGCTGCGCGCAAGCGCAATCGGCGGCAGCGCCGAGCAGATGGTGTTGATCCTGGTCGGCGAGACGCTCAACAAGCGGCGCACCCTTGCCAACGAGGTGCTGCTGGGCATGCTGCTGCCGGAGCTCCTGCTGATCGGACTGGTCGGCGCGCTGGTGTGGTACGGCGTCGAGCGCGGGCTGCGCCCGCTGGCCACTCTGCAGCAGGAAATCGGCAGCCGCTCGCACCGCGATCTCTCCCCGCTGCCGGAACAGAATGCACCGGGCGAAGTGCGCGCGTTGATACGCGCGATGAACGAGCTGCTGGCGCGCCTGTCGTTCGCGCTGTCGGCGCAGCAGCGCTTCATCGCCGACGCCGCGCATCAGTTGCGCACGCCGCTCGCCGGCATCAAGACCCAGGCCGAGCTCGCATTGCGTCAGCAGGCACTGCCCGACGTCCACCATACGCTGCTGCAATTGAATACGGCCACCGGCCAAACTACCCATCTCGTCAATCAGCTGCTCTCACTCGCGCGCGCGGAGCCGGGCCCGGCGCGCGCGCAGGCCACCCAGCGCATCGATCTCGACGCGCTCGTGCGCGATTCGACCACCGAGTGGGTGCCGCGCGCGCTCGCGCGCCATATCGACCTCGGGTACGACGCAGAAACGGACGCAGCTACGGACGCAGATGCGGATGCAATGGCGAAGAGCGGTGCGCACGCGATGATAGACGGCGACGCCCTGTTCATCCGCGAGATGCTGGCGAACCTTCTCGACAATTCGCTGCGCTATACCCAGGCCGGCGGCCGCGTCACCGTACGCGTGGACGCCGGCGCGGATGGCATGCGGTTGAGCGTCGAAGACAACGGGCCCGGCATACCGGCCGCCGAACACGAGCGCGTCTTCGAGCGCTTTCATCGCGTGCTCGGCACGGGCGCCGAAGGCTGCGGACTGGGCCTCGCGATCGTGCGCGAAATTGCCCAGAGCCACAACGCGCGCGTGGATCTCGCCGCCGGCGCGCACGGCGCGGGCACGCTCATCAGCATTGTTTTCCCGCGCGCGGCCTAGCCGGGCCACCGGAATGCAGCGCTACACCAATACCGCGATTGCCCTGCACTGGCTGATTTTCGTTTTGATCGCGTGCGGCTTTACGCTGGCCGTCTACATGGTAGACCTGCCGCTGTCGCCGGCGAAGCTCAAATACTTCTCGTGGCATAAATGGCTGGGTGTCACGGTGTTCCTGCTGGCGCTCGCGCGTCTCGCGTGGCGCATGGTGCATGGCGCGCCGGCTTTGCCGGCATCCGTGCCGCGATGGCAGCACCGCGCGGCGCAGGCGACGCACGTTGCGCTTTACGCGCTGATCGTCATTATCCCGCTCACCGGCTGGCTCTACAGCTCCGCGGCGGGCGTGCCGACGGTTTATTTCGGACTGCTTCAGTTGCCCGACCTCGTGAGCAAGGACAAAGCGCTGGCGGAACAATTAAAATGGCTGCACGTTACGCTAAACTACACGCTGCTGGCGATGGTCATGCTGCATGCAGCCGCCGCTCTGCAACATCATTTCTTCGCGCGCGACGACGTGCTTCGGCGCATGCTGCCGCGCCTCAATGTCGGAAAAGGAAACACCGGCGATGCGCAACACCCGTAAAGTTTTCTGCTCGATGCTCGCATTCGTCGGTTTCTGCGCGTGGCCCGCCGCCGCGCAGACTGTCCTCTACGACAAGAGCCGCATTGCCTGCGTGTCGCGGCAGATGAACGTGCCGGTGGAGGCGCGCTTCAGGAAATTCAGCGCACAAATCGCCTTCGATCCGGCCAAACCCGCCGCGGGCACCGCGCGCATCGAAATCGACGTGGGCAGCTTTGACATCGACAATGCGGAAGTCAACGATGAAGCGCGCAGCAAACCGTGGTTCGACGCGCACAATTTTCCCAAGGCCACTTTCGTTTCTGCCGCCATCAAGCCGCTGGGCGGCGGCAAATTCGAGGTGCGCGGTGCGCTGACTATCAAAGGCCGCGCCAACGAGGCCGTCGCACCTTTCACTTACACGGAGAACGCTGGCACCGCCACCTTCGACGGCGCATTTTCGCTTAAGCGCCTGCAATACAATATCGGCGAAGGCACGTGGAAAGACACCGACACCGTCGCCGACGAAGTCCAGATAAAGTTCCACCTCGTCGTTGCCAGAGCGGCCACGAAAAAATAACCGGCAGTACCACCAGGAGAAACCC
>JBDSSV010000025.1:0-2718 GCA_039928535.1 Burkholderiales bacterium | reverse complement strand
ATTCATATCCAGGGGCGCGAGTCGCCATAGGATAACAGTCGGCGGCAGGGCTGTCGCCGCCGCGGGCTGGCGCGCGTGTTAACGGGCGCGCTCTACGCCGCGCACTCGAGCGTTTCCGTCACGCGGTCGTCGGCGCCCACCGAGTCCAGGCGCACGGGAAATCCCCACAGCCTGCGCACGTGTTTCAGCACTTCGGTGGCGGCGGCAGACAACGGGCGACCGCGCTGCCGCCGGTACTGCAACGTCAGCGAGCGGTCGCCCTCGCGCGCATAGCGCTGGATCTGCACGTCGGGCACGCGTTCTTCCAGACTGTGCTGCCGCGCCAGCAGCGTGCGCACCCGCCGGTAGCCGGCTTCGTCATGAATGGAATCGATCGTGAGGTCGCTTTCAGTTTCATGGTCGGCGATCGCGAACAGGCGGAACTCGCGGATCAGCCGCGGCGAAAGGTACTGCGAAATAAATGACTCGTCCTTGAAATTGCGCATTGCGAAGTCGAGCGTAGCTTTCCAGTCGCTGCCCGCGAGCTGCGGAAACCACTGGCGGTCTTCGGCATCGGGCCGCTCGCACATGCGCCGCAAGTCGGTGAACATGGCAAAACCCAGCGCATAGGGATTGATGCCCGAATAGACGCCCGAATCGAACGCCGGCTGATAGACGACGTTGGTGTGATTTTTCAGAATCTCCAGCATGAAGCCGTCGGTCACCAGGCCCTGCTCGTGCAAACGATTGAGCAGGGTGTAATGCCAGAACGTCGCCCAGCCTTCGTTCATCACCTTGGTCTGGCCCTGCGGGTAAAAATACTGCGCGAGCTTGCGCACGATGCGCACGAGTTCGCGCTGCCACGGCCCGAGCGACGGCGCGTGCTTTTCGATGAAATAGAGCAGATTTTCCTGCGGCTCGGTCGGGAATTGCTTGCCGGCTTGTGCCGCGTGCGGCTGCTCCGATGCGGGCAACGTGCGCCACAGATCGTTGAACTGGCGTTCGCGGTGCGCTTCGCGCGCGGCAAGCCGCGCGGCTTCGGCCTTGAGCGACAGCGGCGCCGGATGACGATAGCGGTCGACGCCATGCGACATCAGCGCATGGCAGGAATCGAGCACGGCCTCGACCGCGGCGGCGCCGTGGCGCTCTTCGCACTGCATCACGTAGCGACGCGCGAAAACGAGGTAGTCGACGATGGCGTCGGGCGCGGTCCATTGCCGGAACAGGTGATTGCCCTTGAAGAAGGAATTGTGGCCGTAGCTCGCGTGCGCGATGACGAGCGCCTGCATCGCCATCGAGTTCTCCTCCATCAGGTAGGCGATGCACGGGTTCGAATTGATCACGATCTCGTAGGCGAGCCCCTGCTGGCCGCCGCGGTAGGCGCGCTCGTTGCGGATAAATTCCTTGCCGTACGACCAGTGCGGATAGCCGACCGGCAGGCCCGAGCTCGCGTACGCGTCGAGCATCTGCTCGGAAGTTATGATTTCAATCTGGTTCGGATAGGTGTCGAGTCCGAATTCGGCGGCGGCGGCGCCGATCGCGACCTCGTAGCGTTCGAGCGCTTCGAAGTCCCAGTCCGACCCCTCAGACAGCAGCGCAGGCTTCATTGGACCTCCCGGGTGAACAGGTCGCGGAACACCGGATAGATGTTTTCGCGGCGTGCGGCGCGGCTCATCGCGAAGTTGTCGCTCTCATGCGCCAGCACCTCGTACTCCGCCCACAGATTGGAGGGGCGGATGATTTCTTCTTCCGCCAGTTCGATGTAGGCGTAGTAGCGCGTCGCCGGCAGCAGGACTTCGCGCAAGTAGCGCGCGCTTTTGGCCGGGTCGCTGCCGAACGCATCGCCGTCCGACGCCTGCGCGGCATAGACGTTCCAGTTGTCGCCGTAACGGTCGGCGCGGGTGCGCTCCATCAGTTCGAGCGCGGAATACACCACTGTGCCGCCGGACTTCGTGTCGTGGAAAAACGTGTTCTCGTCGACTTCCTCGGCGTCGTCGGTATGGCGGATGAAGACAAGCTCGACGTGCTGGTATTTGCGCGAGAGGAAGAGATACAGCAGCGTAAAGAACCGCTTCGCCAGGTCCTTCTTGTTCTCATCCATCGAGGCCGATACGTCCATCAGGCAAAACATGACGGCGCGCGCTATCGGCTGCGGCCTCAGCGTACGGTTGCGATAGCGCACATCGAGTTCTTCGAGGAACGGCAGCGCCGCGCCGCGCGAGCGCACCCGCTCGAGCGCTTCGGCGGCCGCGCCGGATTCGCGGTCGCGGCCATCGATGACGGCCGTCGCCAGCTCGGTTTCCAGACTGGCGGCCTGCTGCTTGAGCGCGCCGCGCAAAGCGATGCGCCGCGCAAGGGAATTGCCGAGCGTGCGCCGCACTGACAAACTGGACGGCGAGCCCTGCGTCGTAAAACCGGCGCGCACGCTGCGCAACTGGTCGGTGCTGCCGAGTTGCGTGCGCGTCAGGCGCGGCAACTCGAGATCGTCGAAAAAAATGTCGAGAAACTCTTCGCGCGAGAGCGAAAACACAAAGTCGTCCTGCGTGTCCGTGCCGCCGCCTTCGTCGGCCCCATTGCCGTTACCGCTGCCGCCGCCGTTGGGCCGCGCGATGCGATCGCCGGCCACATACTCGCGATTGCCGGGCAGCACGAACTCACGCTCGCCGCCCTGGCCAAAACCGAAATTTGGCTCGGCTATGTCTTTCTTCGGCAGGTGGACTACGCCGCCGCGGTCCATCT
>JBDSSV010000024.1:0-2904 GCA_039928535.1 Burkholderiales bacterium | reverse complement strand
GACGATATTGGAGCCGATAAAGCCCGCCGCTCCTGTCACTACTACATACATGGTCTGTCGTCCTCTAGACAAATGGATGAGGGATGAAGGATTAAGAACGAGAAATGAAAAACCGCTGCTCTCGATATTCGCCCGTTCTTTAAATTATTCATCCTTCCGCTTTCCGGCTTCATCCTTCTCAAAGAGTTCTTCGGGATGCGCCACCGCGGTGCCGAACTTGCCGACCACTATACCCGCTGCGCGATTGGCGATGCGCACCGCCTCGTCCATCGCACAGCCGGCGGCGAGCATCACCGCCATGGTCGCGATGACGGTGTCGCCGGCGCCGCTGACGTCGGATACCTCGCGCGCCTGCGCCGGGGCGTGCAGGCGGCGCGCGCGTTCGAACAGCGTCATGCCATCGCCGCCGCGGGTTACGAGCAACGCCTCGACTTTGAGTTTGCGCCGCAACCGCCGGGCGCGCTCGGTGAACTCGCGCTCGCTCTTCCACGCACCGGCGACTGCGCGGAATTCATTGAGGTTTGGCGTAATCAGGGAAGCGCCCTGATAGCGCATAAAGTCATTGCCCTTGGGATCGATCAGCACCGGCTTGCCGTAACGCCGCGCGAGGCTGATCATGCGCGCGATGTGCGTCAGCCCGCCCTTGCCTAGTCCGACAGAATCACGGCATCGCAGCCCGCCACGAGCTTTCCATAGTCAGCCAGCTTGGAGCGCAGGATTTCATGGCTGGGCTCCGTTTCGAAGTCGATGCGCAGCAGTTGATGCCGCTGCGGCCCGACCACCCGCAGCTTGACCGTGGTGTCTATGGTGCGGTCGTGGTGCAAGCGCGCTGTGATTTTTTCCGCGCGCAGCAGTTCAGCCAGCTTCCGTCCCGGCTCGTCCTGCCCGACCACCGACAGCAGCGTGACGCGCGCGCCGAGCGCGGCCGCATTGCGCGCCACGTTGGCGGCGCCGCCCAGACGCTCTTCGGTGCGCCTGAACCGGACTACCGGCACCGGCGCCTCGGGCGAGATACGGCTCACGTCGCCGAACCAGTAGCGGTCGAGCATCACATCGCCGACGACCAGCACGCGCGCCTGCTTTAGGTTCTTGATCCTCAATCCTCGATCCTCAATCCTGCCGTCACGCTCTGCCGATACCCGAATATTCCAGACCGTGGGTGCGCACCATGGCAGGATCGTACAAATTGCGCCCGTCCATAATAACGGGGGTGCGCATGCGCCGCTGCATGTCGCTGAAATCGGGGCTACGGAATTCCTTCCACTCGGTAATTATCACCAGACAATCCGCGCCGTCCACCGCCGCCTGCGGCGAACTCGCGTATTCAACGCCCCGCAGCGCGGCAAACGCATGTTTTGCCTCCTTCATCGCCACCGGATCGTAAGCAACGACCGTAGCGCCGCGCGAAACAAGCCCGGGCACTATCACCTGACTGGTTGCTTCACGCATGTCATCGGTATTGGCTTTGAACGCGAGGCCCCAGACCGCAAAGCGCTTACCGGCAAGATTCTCTCCAAACCGCTGTGTGATCTTGTCGAGCAGGCGCGCCTTTTGCGCCTGATTGACGGCATTGACCGCCTCGATGATCCTGAGCTTCATGCCGGCGTCCTGCGCAGTCTGCTGCAGAGCGGAGACGTCCTTCGGGAAACATGCGCCGCCATAGCCGCAGCCCGCGTACAGAAAATGGTAGCCGATGCGCGCGTCCGAGCCGATGCCTTGGCGCACATGCTCGATATCGGCGCCCAGTATTTCGGCGAGGTTTGCGAGCTCATTCATGAATGAGATACGCGTTGCCAGCATTGCGTTGGCCGCGTATTTGGTCAGTTCGGCCGACGCGATGTCCATGAATATCATGCGTTCGTGATTGCGCAGAATAGGCGAGTAGATGGCGCGCATGATCTGCTTCGCGCGCTCGTCGACCGCGCCAACGACGATGCGGTCCGGGCGCATGAAATCCTCGACGGCCGCGCCTTCCTTCAGAAACTCCGGATTCGACACTACGCTAAATTCCACCGTCTTGCCGCGACGCGCCAGTTCTTCCGCAATCACCGCTTGCACCCTGGCCGCGGTACCGACCGGTACCGTGGACTTATCGACGACCAGCCGGTATTCGTCCATATGCAGGCCGATCGCACGCGCTGCCGCTAGCACGTACTGCAGATCGGCCGACCCGTCTTCGTCCGGCGGCGTGCCGACAGCGATGAATTGCACCTGGCCGTGCGCAACGCTCTTCGCCACATCGGTCGTAAATTGCAGGCGTCCCGCCCCGGCGTTACGTTTGACGAGCGGCTCGAGGCCGGGTTCGTAGATCGGAATTTCGCCGCGCTGCAAGCGCGCGATCTTGTCCGCATCGACGTCCAGGCACATGACATCATTGCCCAGTTCAGCGAGACACGCGCCGGAAACCAGCCCCACGTAGCCAGTTCCAATAATGGTTATTTTCACGCGCTTTGTTTTCCCGAGATTTCCCGGCTAATAGCTTCCAGCGCGGCGACCGGATCGGATGCCTGCGTCACGGGGCGACCGATAACGAGATAATCCGCGCCCGCGGCCACGGCCGCGGCCGGCGTCATTACGCGCTGCTGGTCATCTTTCACACCGGCCGCCGGGCGAATTCCTGGCGTCACCAGGCAAAATGACGCGCCGCATTCGCGCTTGAGCAACGCCGCCTCCTGTGCCGAGCATACGACCCCGTCGAGTCCGCTGGCGCGGGCGAGTCTGGCAAGTCGCAATGCGGCCGCTGCCGGCTCGTCCGGGATGCCCACTTCGCGCAGATCTTTCGTCGCCATGCTTGTCAATATCGTCACCGCTATCAATTGGGGACGCCGCGCCGCGCCCGCCACTGCATCGCGCGCCGCTTCCAGCATGGCGCTTCCTCCCAGAGCATGCACATTAAGCATCCAC
>JBDSSV010000023.1:0-3324 GCA_039928535.1 Burkholderiales bacterium | reverse complement strand
CATGTTTTCCGAGATATAGACCGGAACGTGCTGCTTGCCGTTGTGCACGGCTATCGTCAGGCCCACGAAATCGGGCAGGATGGTCGAGCGCCGCGACCAGGTCTTGAGCGGGCGTTTGTCGTTGGATGCGCGTGCGGCTTCGACCTTGGCCATCAGGTGATAGTCGACGAACGGGCCTTTTTTAATTGAACGTGCCATAGTTATATACCTCGCTTATTTACCACTCAGCCGGCGCCGACTTTGGCGTGCCGGCGGCGCACAATCATGCCGTTGGTGCGCTTGTTCTTGCGCGTACGGTAACCCTTGGTCAACGTGCCCCACGGGCTCACCGGGTGACGGCCTGCCGCAGTTTTGCCTTCGCCGCCGCCGTGCGGATGGTCGATCGGGTTCATCGCAACACCGCGTACCGTCGGACGAATACCGCGCCAGCGCACGGCGCCCGCCTTGCCGATCGAGCGCAGGCTGTTCTCTTCGTTGCCGACTTCACCGATAGTCGCGCGGCAATTCACGTGCACCTTGCGGATTTCGCCGGAGCGCAGCCGCAACTGCGCGTATTCGCCATCGCGCGCCAGTAACTGCACCGCAGCGCCGGCGGCACGCGCCATCTGCGCGCCTTTGCCCGGCATCATTTCGATGCAATGGACCGTGGTGCCGACCGGGATGTTTCTTAGCGGCAATGCGTTGCCGGGTTTGATCGGCGCATCCGAGCCGTTCTGGACCTGCGTGCCGACCGCGAGCCCTTTGCACGCAATGATGTAGCGGCGCTCGCCGTCCGCGTAACACAGCAGCGCGATGTTGGCACTGCGGTTCGGGTCATGCTCGAGGCGCTCGACTTTGGCGACGATGCCGTCCTTGTCGCGCTTGAAGTCGATCAGGCGATAGTGCTGTTTGTGCCCGCCGCCCATGTGGCGCGTTGTGATCTGACCGGTATTGTTGCGGCCGGCGGTTTTGCTCTTGCGCTCGAGCAGCGCGTCGTGCGGCCGCCCTTTGTAGAGATCCGGATTGACAACCTTGACCACGGCACGGCGGCCGGGCGAGGTCGGTTTGACTTTGATCAGCGCCATTATTTGTTCTCCCCCGCCGCGAAGTTGATTTCCTGGCCAGGCTTCAGCGACACGTAGGCTTTCTTCCAGTTATTGCGGCGGCCCATGAAGCGGCCGAAGCGCTTTTCCTTGCCTTTGACGTTGGCCACCTGCACGCGCAGGACTTCGATCTTCTTGTCCTTAGCGCCGAACATGAGCTCGACCGCGGCTTTGATTTCGGGCTTGGTCGCGTCCGGCATCACGCGGAACACGTATTGATTGTGCTTCTCGCCGACGAACGTGCCCTTCTCCGAGATAACCGGAGCGAGCAGCACCTTCATCAGGCGCTCGGTATTTTTGGTGTTGCTGGGGGCGCTCATTTAAGCAACTCCTCGAATTTGGCCATCGCCGGCTTGGTCATGAGCACATGCGCATGCCGGATCAGGCTGACCGGATCGGCGTGCGTGACCGAGCAAACGTTGACGTTGGGCAGGTTGCGCGCGGACAGCAGGAGGTTCTCGTCCATGCTGTCGGTCACGATCAGCACGTTTTCATAACCCATGCTTTTGACTTTTTGCGCCAGCAGCTTGGTTTTCGGCGCGTCGAGCGTAAAGCTGTCGACAACGGCGAGTCGGCCTTCGCGCGCGAGCTGCGACAGGATGGAGCACACGCCCGCGCGGTACATTTTCTTGTTCAGCTTGTGCGTGAAGTTCTCGTCGGGCCGGTTCGGGAAAATACGGCCGCCGCCCCGCCACAACGGGCTCGACGACATACCGGCGCGCGCGCGGCCGGTGCCTTTCTGGTTGAACGGCTTTTTCGTCGTGTGGCTCACTTCGCCGCGGTCTTTCTGCGCGCGCGTGCCCTGACGGCCGTTCGCGAGATACGCAGTCACAACCTGGTGTATCAGCGCTTCGTTGTAATCACGCCCGAAAACGGTATCGGCTGCCGCCACATTGGCCGTCGACTTGCCGCTTTGATCGATAAGTTTGAGTTCCATTATCTACCGCCCTTCGCCGCCGGCTTGGCGGCCGGCTTCGCCGGTTGCGCACCCGCTCGGCTTTTCTTGACCGCCGGGTACACCATGATGTCGCCGTTCTTGGCGCCCGGAATCGCGCCGCGGATCAGCAGCAGCTGGCGCTCGGCGTCGATGCGCACGATGATCAGGTTCTGCGTCGTGCGGTTGACGTCGCCGAGATGGCCGGTCATTTTCTTGCCGGGGAACACGCGGCCCGGGTCCTGCGCCATCGAGATCGAGCCCGGCGTGTTATGCGAGCGCGAGTTACCGTGCGACGCGCGGTTCGATTTAAAGTGATGGCGCTTGATGACGCCGGCGTAGCCTTTGCCGATCGTCGTACCGGATACGTCGACTTTCTGCCCGACTTTGAATACGTCGACACCGATTACGCCGCCGACCTTGAGGCTGGCGATCTGCTCGGATGTGACGCGGAATTCCTTCAACACCGAGCCGGCTTCGACTGCGGCCTTGGCGAAATGACCGGCTGCCGACTTGCTCACGCGGCGCGCCCGGCGCTTGCCGTACGCGACCTGCACCGCGGTATATCCGTCGGATTCCGGCGTTTTGATCTGCGTTACGCGGTTATTCGACACGTCGACGACCGTCACCGGGATTGATTCTCCATCGTCGGTGAAGACGCGCGTCATGCCGATCTTGCGACCGACCAGTCCTAAACTCATTTTGCTCACCTTTTCTTTGACCCGCCCTGGCATCACTGCCGCTGACGGGGGCCGACTGCAATTGGCCGGCATTTCACTTTAGGATTCCTTAGGAATCCCGCCTGCTTTACGCTATAGCTTGATTTCCACGTCCACGCCGGCCGGCAGGTCGAGCTTCATCAGCGCGTCGACCGTCTTGTCGGTGGGATCGATAATGTCCATCAACCGCAAATGCGTGCGAATCTCGAATTGATCGCGCGACGTCTTGTTGGCATGCGGCGAGCGCAGCACATCAAAACGTTCCTTGCGCGTGGGCAGCGGCACGGGGCCTTTCACCACCGCGCCGGTGCGCTTCGCGGTATCCACGATCTCGAGCGCCGACTGGTCGATCAAGCGATAGTCGAACGCCTTGAGGCGGATGCGGATTTTCTGACTTTTGACGGCGGCCATGTCGTTTACTCGATGACTTTAGCGACGACGCCGGCGCCGACGGTCTTGCCACCTTCGCGGATCGCGAAGCGCAAGCCTTCTTCCATCGCGATGGGCTGGATCAGCGCCACCGTGATCGAGATGTTGTCCCCCGGCATCACCATTTCCGTGCCCGCCGGTAATTCGATGTTGCCCGTCA
>JBDSSV010000022.1:0-7025 GCA_039928535.1 Burkholderiales bacterium | reverse complement strand
GAACTCATTCTCGTGGAAAAAATCCCGAACGTCGAGGCATTGCAGATCTACCGCTCTGCTGACATTATTTTCGACCAGTGTCTGGTGGGGTTTCACGGCTTCTTCGCGCTCGAAGGCCTGGCGCTCGGCAAACCTGTCATGGTTTTCATCAGAAAACCGCAGGAATATCTGCTGCATCCAGAGGAGTGCCCCTTCATCAATGTCAACGCGGCGACGCTGAAGCAGGACATTCTCGATCTGGTTCGCGATCGCGCCAGACTCACGACGATCGGGCAGGATGGGCGCCGCTACATTGAAAAATATTTTTCACTAAACGCGTTCGCCGCGCGGCTGCAAAATGCATATCAAGAGCTGGGGATACCTTCATGCAGGTCATGATCGTTGGCGCGCGTGGCTTTATCGGACAACGTCTCGCGCTTTCGCTTCGCGCCGCGGGCGCTGCGGTAATCGAAGCCAGTTCTATCGACGGCAGCGGGATCGACGCAGAGTCCGGGATGTTCTCGCCCGGCTTTCGCATTGCTGAAAAAGTCGATGCGATTGTTTATCTTGCGCAGTCGCCGCATTACAGGCGCGTTCCGGAATTTGCGGCGCACGTAATGGCAGTCAATACTTATTCGGCCGTTCAACTCGCTGCGGCGGCTTCAACAGCAGGGGTCAAGCGCTTTATCTATGCGTCCACCGGCAATGTTTACGAACCCGCCTTCGGGCCGATCCCGGAAGACGCTCCCTTGCGGCGCGACAACTGGTACGCGCTCAGCAAGGTCCACGCCGAAGAGGCACTGGAACTGTTTGGGGACCGCCTCGACATTACCGCCGTTAGGCTCTTCAGCGTCTACGGTCCGGGGCAAACCGCCCGACTGATCCCCAACCTGGTCGATGCTGTCAAGGAGGGGCGCGAAATCACGATCGAGCGGGCGCCGGGCGAGCAGTCAAACGAAGGCATGCAGTTTTCGCTGTGCTTTATCGATGACGTTATCGGAATATTGCAAAGACTTATTGCAACGCACGGTCCGGCCAAACTTAATATCGCGAGCGATGAAATCGTCAGCATCGGGCGCATCGCGTCGACCATCGGAGCACTCCTCGGACGGACGCCGATTTTCAAACAGTCTGATAGCGCCCGCCCATTCAACCTGATCGCGGATATATCCTTGCTGAAAAGGACATTTATGCCGGAATTCACGCCTTTCAGGATTGGAATGAGCAAAATTCTAGAGCACACGTCCGATGCGCGCTCAGGCAAGCAATGATCGGGCTTGATCGACGCAAAGCGCATTCGACGGCGCGCGAAGCCGATCCCCGGCGTCCGACAGTCCCGGTGTGCCGATGAAATACGCTTGCGCAGTTTGCCGTTCGGATCTTGCCGTCCCCGCGCCGGATGCGGACAGTCACTGCGCCGCGTGCGGGACACGCTATACGCACGGACCGAATTATCTCGGCTACGAATTCGATCCCTTGTTGTTCAAGCGATACAAGCGGCATTTTCTGCTGAACAAGGTTCTCAACAATAACGGCTTTATCAGTTACCAGGTTCTGAAGGAGGGCTCACTTTCGCTCGCCAGCCGTCCCGACGTCTCCGACTTCCGGAGATACATTGAGACACACGCGAAGAGCGGCACGTTACTCGACGTTGGATGCGGCATTTTGCCGCTGCCGGGTTACCTGCAGTTCGAAGACACTGCACGATTCGAGCTATTCGGACTGGATCCGATAGACGACCGCAGCTTTCACGGCATGCGCATAACGGGCTGCAGCGAATTCATGCCCTTCGCAGACCAGCAGTTCGATACGGTAGTGTACGCGACCAGCCTCGACCATGTCTGTTCGCTTGATGCCACCATTGAGGAAACGCGACGTATACTCAAAGCAAATGGCAAATTGATCATTTGGATGGGCGACCGCTCTGCTTCGCCGTGGCGCAAGTTCAGGAACTGGCTAGTCACGCCCCTGCGCAACCTGGTGAAAGGCTATCGAACCGACAAGTATTCCGTTTATCCCGACCTGACGGTGTTGTACATTCCGGATGGCGCGGTGGATCCGTTTCACTCGTATAGTGAGAATCCGAAAAAAATTGCGGCTTCGCTGAAAAGGGCGGGTTTCGGGCTCGAAGACCAATCGCAGAAGAACCGCGATCAGGTTTTTCTTTCCTTCGTGAAGCTGCCGTCGGCATGAGGTACCCGTCCAGTTCGAAGATCGGCATGGCATCGCCAGGCGATCGGCTTCCCTCGTGACCCGGAGTTTTCTCGCCAGCGCTGCAATCTACGGACTGGCAGACTTTGTCTCGAAATTCCTTGCGTTCGCGGTGTTCCCGCTCTACGCGCATATTTTTTCGGTCGAAGAGTTCGGCGTTATCGCACTGGTAACGACTGCGGCAGGACTGGTCGCACTCATTCTCAACCTCGGCATGAATAATGCGATGCAAAGGTTTTATCTCGACCCGGCCACCGAACCGCAGGCGCGACCGAAACTAGTAAGCACAGGACTCGCTTTTCTTGCCGGCTGGTCATTGGTTGTAACGCTGTTGTTGATTGCATGCAGCGCACCGTTACGGGACTTACTCCAACATCGTTACCACGTCGGCTGGATACTCCTGGCGCTTGCGCTTGCTACCAACATTCCGGCACAGATACTCCAGTATAGTCAGGACGTTTTACGGATTCACTTCTCGCCTTGGAAGTTTACCGTGACCTCATTGTTGAAGAACGTCGCAGGGGCGGTTTTCGCGTTGATCCTGATCCTGCTTTTCGGTTACGGACTTGAAGGGTTCTTCTGGGGTTATTTTGCTGCAGCTATGCTCGCGCTGCCCCTCTCATTGTGGTTCATCCGTGGCGATCTGGTGCCACGCTTTGATGCCGCGCTCGCCCGGCAGATGGTCGTTTATGGCTATCCGTTTATTTTCGGCGGTCTTGCTTACTGGGTGTTTGGCTCTCTTGACGTGTGGATGCTCACCGAACTGAGTGACAATACGAACGTCGGGTGGTACAGCATCGCCGCCAAGTTCGCCGCCATTCTGACGTTCATCAATGCGGCGTTCGGCCAGGCGTGGGCTCCCTTTGCACTGAAGGCTTATGCCGAAGACCCCGGCCATGCACGTCTCTTCAGCCGCGTTTTCAGTTACTGGTTCTTCGGACTGACGATCATAGGCATGCTGATCAGCCTGTTCGGCTACGAGCTGCTATGGGCCCTGACGCCGCAGCCTTATTGGCCGGCGGCGGGCGCGTTAAGCGCGCTTGCTATGGGGGCTGTGTTGCTCGGGACGACGCAGGTGACCGTGCTGGGAATTTCACTTGCGCGCAAGACGTCGGTTATCGCGCACTGTGCGTGGATGGTTGCATTGCTGAATCTGGTTCTGAATTTCCTTCTTATCCCGCGTTTTGGCGCGCTTGGAACAAGTATTGCCACCTTCCTGTCGTATGCGGTATTAAGCGCGCTGTATCTGTATTATTCACAGCGGCTGCATCCGATTCCGCTCGAAAAGGGCAAACTCTTGCTGACGCTGGCTTTCGTTCTCCTGACCGTTTTCGTGAGCATCGTGCTCCAGGCCTTTCCCTGGAGCATTACGATATTTGCAGTGAAGCTATTCTTTCTAGCCGGGACGCTCGGTATCGGGTTCAGGTTCGGCATTTTAGAAATTCCGGTGTTGGTGCGCCTGCTTCGCGATCTCTATCCGGCACGTCGTGCAGCCGGCTAATGCATTGAAGTCCCGCCATTGAAAGTCCTGCATCTCCCGTCCTCCGTAGGCGGGAACGCGCGCGGGCTTGCCCAAGGCGAACGTGCGCTTGGCCTGGACAGCAGCGTCATGGCTGCCAGCGACAACTGGCTCGCCTATCAAGCCGACATCAGCCTCAATTTGCAAAACAGTGCCGGCCCGGTGGGTAAACTGTTGGGCCTTTCCAAGGCTTTTCTGGCGGTGCGCAACAAATACGATGTTTTTCACTTCAATGCCGGTTCGTCGCTGATTCATTCAATCCCTTATCGTCTGAACCATCTGGACTTGCCGTTTTACCCGTCGACTGCGAAGCTCTTCGTGACCTATAACGGCTGCGACGCACGCCAGAAATTCCCGACTATAGAGCGAACTGCGATTTCGGCATGCCGCAATCCGCGGTGCTATCACGGCATGTGCAATTACGGTGCCTATGATGAACAGCGGCGCCGCTCGATACTCAAGATGGCGCGATATGTTCGGCACATGTGGGCGGTCAATCCCGATTTGCTGCATTTCCTGCCACGGGAAAGAGCGTCGTTCCTGCCTTACTCGATTAGCTGGGATCACCTCGATACCGCGCCACTGCTGTTGAAAACCAAACTGAAAATCGTACACGCTCCAACCAATCGCGAAGCGAAGGGATCGGAATATATTCTGGCAGCACTTGGCAAGCTCGCAAACGACCGACCTGAAGCGGTCGATATCCGGCTCATCGAAAACATTCCTCATCGCGAGGCTATAAAGCTGTATCAAGAAGCGGACCTCGTCATCGATCAGATTGTAATCGGCTGGTACGGCGGCTTCGCGGTTGAGACGATGAAAATGGGAAAGCCGGTCATCGCGCGTATCGCGTCTGAAGACCTGCAATTCGTGCCCGCCGCCATGGCGCATGATGTTCAAGCGACCGTCATTAACGCCGATCCTGACACCATTTATGATGTGCTGGTGAAGTGCGTCGAGGATAGAACATTTTTGCGCGAGAAATCGCAGGCTTCGATTGAATATGCGCATAAGTGGCATGACCCGAAATATGTCGCCAGCCTGACCAAAGAAAAATACGAGGCTGCGTGATGTGCGGGATTGCCGCAATTTTCGACCCCCGCCATTCACCTTCCAATGCGGCGTCGATACGCGCGATGATGGACACGGTGCGTTATCGCGGCCCGGATGATGAAGGCTATGCATGTTTTGCCGATGCAAATGCGACGGCAACGAGTTTTGCCGGCGCTGATACGCCGCCGCATTGTGTGACGGCGTCATACCCCGGTGGACCCGTCCGGATAATCGAGGATGGCATTGGCGATCACGGAGGAGCCTTTCTATGGCTGGGCCATCGCCGACTAGCCATCGTGGACGTATCCGCCGGCGGACACCAGCCGATGTGCTCGCGCGACGAATGCACATGGATCGTCTACAACGGCGAAATTTATAACTACCTGGAATTGCGCGAGGAACTTCAGCGCCTGGGGCACGAGTTCACATCCCAATCCGACACCGAAGTGATACTCGCGGCTTATGGTCAATGGGGCACCGAATGTCTTGCGCATTTTAATGGGATGTTCGCATTCGTTTTGTACGACCGGACGCGTCGCCGGTTATTTGCGGCGCGCGATCGCTTTGCTGTGAAGCCGCTATATTATTGGGCCGCGCCGGACGGACGCATCGCTTTTGCATCGGAAATTAAGCAATTTACCGTGCTGCCCGGCTGGTCACCATGTCTGAACGGCCAGCGGGCATATGACTTTCTGAACTGGGGGATCACCGATCACACGGCCGAGACCCTGTTCGCAGGCGTGTTCCAGCTTAAATGTGGCGAAGCTCTGGAGATCAGTTTGGACGCACAGAATTCGTCGCCCGTCGTTGCGCCCGGCGAACGGCTTCCGACTTATTCCTGGTACACGTTGCGCTCCGTGAAATTCGCCGGCGAATATGCCGAGGCAGTTCGTGAAATGCGCGAATTATTTACCGACTCGGTACGGTTGAGATTGCGCGCTGATGTGCCGGTGGGATCGTGCCTCTCCGGCGGGCTGGACTCCTCTTCGATCGTATGCACGATGAACTCATTGCTGCGCGAGAAAAACGCGCCGACGCTCCAGAAAACATTTTCTGCCTGTGCTGAGGTCAAGCGCTTCGATGAGCGCGAATTCATAGATGAAGTCGTCGGCACCACCGATGTACAGGCACACTATGTATATCCACCTCTCGGCGAGCTGTTCGATACCCTTGACTCGATTACCTGGCATCAAGACGAGCCGTTCGGCTCAACCAGCATTTATGCCCAGTGGCACGTTTTTAAACTGGCGGCCGCCAATCATGTGAAGGTAATGTTAGACGGACAAGGGGCAGACGAGCAGCTTGCCGGCTATCACAATTATTTCGGCACGTGGTTCGCGCAGCTGTTCAGGCAACTGCACTGGCTCACTCTGGCGCGGGAAATTCTCGCCACGCGCCGTATGCATGGCTATTCCGTCATGTGGGCAATAAAACAGGCAGCTAATAACTGGCTCCCTGAATGGCTCCGGCAACCATTGAGACGGTGGGTAGGCAAATCGAGCGCGCATTCCCGGTTGCTGAACCTAAACGCGCTAAAAGCGCGACCTTTGGATCCGTTCGCCAACGCGGGATGGGCGCATGCCAAAACGGTGAATGAGCAGTCTCGCGCACAACTCGTGGCTACCACTCTGCAAATGCTCCTGCATTGGGAGGATCGCGACTCGATGGCGCACTCGGTCGAGGCACGCGTGCCGTTTCTCGACTTCAGACTGGTCGAATACATTTTGGGATTGCCGGACGATTACCGGATTTCCGGCGGGGTGACGAAGCGATTACTGCGCGATGCTATGCGCGGCGTCCTCCCTGAACGGGTCCGATTGCGCATGGACAAGCTCGGGTTCGTGACACCGGAGGAAGTTTGGCTGCGCGAAGGGAGTCCCGACGAGTTCCGATGCGCGCTGCGGATGGCGATTCAGGACTCCCGGGGCGTTATTGAGCCCAGTGCCGAAATAACACTCGAGGATATGATTGCTGGCAAAATACCGTTTAGTTTTCAAATCTGGCGCTTCATAAGCTTCGGCGCATGGATGCGTATTTTCAAAGTCCAAGTTCAGGTTTAGTCACTTGAAAATCGTAACCGTAATCGGCGCACGGCCGCAGTTCATCAAGGCGGCTACGGTCAGCCGGGCCTTGCGCCTTATACCGGGATTGCGCGAAATTGTTGTGCATACCGGCCAGCACTACGACCACAACATGTCGCAGATTTTTTTCGACGAACTGGAAATCCCGCGTCCGGACATTCATCTCGGCATCGGCTCGGGCT
>JBDSSV010000021.1:0-11697 GCA_039928535.1 Burkholderiales bacterium | reverse complement strand
AAGTATCACCGCCGGCGCAACGAAGCACAGCGCGCCGTAGAAAAACGCCCTCGCCGGGCCGACGCTGTCGAACGAAAATCCCGCGAGCAGCGGTCCGGCGGCCGCCGCCGTCGAAATCGCCATGGCGTAATTACTGTAGTTGCGCGCACGGTTCACCGCGGTCGACAGCACGCCGACCATGTTTTGCAGCGCGATGCTGTAGAACGTCGTCGCGATGCCGCTCATCGCCGCCGCGATGAATATCGCCGCGAGAGACGACCAGAAACACGGCAGCAGGAGACCGACGGCGCTGCCGAGCGCGCCGAGCAGCAAGGGCGTGCGCGGCCCGTAACGGTCGACGATGCGGCCCGCGGGCCACGACAGCAGCAGCGGAAACAGCGCGAACGTCGCCGCGAGCGCGCCGATGGTGAAAGGTTGCGCGCCGAGCTGGATCGCGTAGAGCACGGCCAGCACGCGCGAAGCGCGCACGCCGGTCATGTTGAAAAACGCCAGCGCCAGCGTGAGGTAGAGCGTCATCAGTAGCGGGGAAACAAGGGCAAACGGAAGCCCACGTTGTAGCAAACGCCGGCGGAAACTGCAAATGCGACGCGGCAATCAGGCCGCTACCGCGTCCTTGCCGGGTGATTGGGTCATTGGGTGATTGGGTGATTGGGTGATTGGGTGATTGGGTGATTGGGGAATTGGAAACTTAATCACTCAATACTTATTCACTGAGTTACTGCATTGCTGAATCACTTAATTACCACCCCGCTTCATTCAGCCTTGATCCCCGCCGCTTTCACGAGCCGCCCCCATTTCTCCACTTCGGCTTTGACGAAGGCAGTGTACTGCTCAGGTGTCGTCGTGCCAGGCTCCATGCCGACATTGAGCAATCTCTCGCGCACGTCCGCGGCCGCCATGATGCGCGCGAATTCGCGGTTCAGCTGGTCGATGAGCGCGCGCGGCGTTTTAGCGGGCGCGGCGAAACCATACCAGTTGGACGCCTGATAGCCGGGCACACCCGCCTCGGCTACCGTCGGCAGCGCCGGCTCTGCCGGTGAGCGTTTTGCGCCGGTCACGGCGAGAGCGCGCAGTTTGCCGGCGCGCGTGAGCGGCAGGCCACCGGCGATGGTCGGAATGCTGAACTGCAGCTGGCCGCCGATAACATCGGTCAGCGCGGGCGCCATGCCTTTGTAGGGAACATGCACGACGTCGATCTGCGCCATCACTTTCAGAAGCTCGACCGACAAGTGGCTGGGGGCACCGTTGCCGGCCGAGCCGAAAAATACCTTGCCGGGGCGCGCCTTCGCGTAAGCAATGAATTCGGGCACGGAGTGCAGCGGCAAAGCCGGGTTGACCACCATGATGCCGGGGCCCGACGTGATCAGCGTAATATGCGCAAAATCGCGCATAAGATCGTACGGCAGCTTCGGATAAAGTGCCGGCTGCACCGCGTTGGTGGCGGACATCAGGATCAGCGTATGCCCGTCCGCATCCGCGCGCGCGGCGAGCTCGGTGCCTATGATGCCGCTGCCGCCGCCGCGATTGTCGATGACCGACGTCTGGCCCCACGCTTTCGTGAGCTCGATGCCGACCAGGCGCGCCTGCATGTCGCTCGGGCCGCCCGGCGGGTAGGGCACGACGATGCGGATCGGTTTTTGCGGATAGGCCTGTCCTGAGCCCGTCGAAGCGGTCTGCGCGGGCGCCTGCAATGCGCCTGTCGCACACAGCAGCGCGACCCCCATTTGTGGGCCGGAGATTTTCATCTTTTACTGTGCTTCAGAATAAATTCGCGCGCTTCTTCGGCGCAACGATCGGCGTCCGTTGCCGCCAGATGATAGGAATCGCCCGGTATTACGCGCAGCTCCGAATTCGGGATCAGTTTTTGCCATTCGCGCGTCGACTCGACCGAGCCCAGCGCGCTCGCTTCGGTCGTCATCACCAGGGTCGGGCACTTGATGCGCGGCAGATCGGCGGTAATGTCCGTGTAAGGAATCGTTTCGCCGAAACCGACCATGGTCGACGCCGCCGAGCGACCCATCAGCTTGGTCCAGTACGCGACACCTTCCTTCGGGAATTTACTGCCGAGACGCTTGCTCATGTTCTTGGCCGCCCACGCTTCAACACCCATCTTCTCGAGCTCGTCGGTCGAGTGCGCCGCTTTCGCGCCCATGCGGTCCCAGTTCGGCGGTGGCGTGCCGACGACAGTCAATGTCAGCACTTGTTCGGGACAACGCGCCGCGAAATGGCGCGCGATGGTGCCGCCGAGCTTCGCCGCGATGAGATGAAAGCGCTCGATGCCGAGCTGCTTCATCAACTCCAGATAATCGTCGACGACAAGATCGATCGTCCACTTGAAGTCGCGCGGCATCACCGTCGATTCGCCGAACCCGCGCGTGTCGGGACGCACCACGCGAAAGTCGCGCGCCAGATGCGGCACCCAGCCGTACCACGACAGGCCGCGTTCGGCATTGCCGTGGATCATGAGTATCGTTTCGGCTGCGCGCCATGGATCGGTGAAATCGTCGATCTCGTAATGCATTTCGAGATCGGATGTTATGCGAGCAGTGGGCATGTCGTTGAGCTCTTTTCTTGTAAAGAATGTGCTTTATGCATTAAGCGCGGCGACTTGGCAACTGCCGGCCGCCGTACTTCCCGCTGTGCGCGCCTGATGCTATTCTCGCGGCTGATGCCTGCTGCCGGGGCAATATCGACCCGCGGCGCCCGACTGCCATGCGCCGCGTCCATTCAAGCGAGGAAAACACCATGAGCGATTTGCCGAAATCCGTGCACATCTACGAGCAGGGCCCGCGCGAAGGATTTCAATTCGAGAAAGGGCCGATCCCGACCGCGCGCAAGATCGAGCTCGTCGACGCGCTGTCGCGCACGGGATTGAAGCAGATCCAGGTGTGCTCGTTCGTGCCCGCAAAAAACGTTCCCGGCATGGCCGACGCCGACGAAGTCGCCGCGGGCTTCAAGCGGCATCCCGGCGTGCGCTACGAAGCGCTGTCACTGAACGAAAAAGGCCTCGAGCGCGCGATCGCGAGCGGCCGCTTCGACACGACCGGGACCATCTCGCTCACCGCGTCCGAAGCGTTCGTCAAGCGCAACCAGAAACGCACGCTGCAGGAAAACTACGACGCGCAGCACGGCATGATCGAAATGTACAAGAAGCACAACGTGCCGATCGACAAAGGTTCGATCATGGCCGCATTTGGCTGCAACTTCGAGGGCGACATCTCGGTCGAGCGCGTGCTGAACATCACGCAGCAGATTTTCGATCTCGCCGCGGAGCATGACCTCACGATCAAGATGCTGAACCTGTCCGACACGATGGCATGGGCGACGCCGCTCTCGCTGAAGCGCGTTATCGGCGCGGTGCGCGACAAGTATCCCGAACAACGGCTGTCGCTGCATCTGCACGACACGCGCGGCATGGCCGTCGCGCTCGCCTATGCCGGCCTTGAAATGGGCGTCGGCGTGTACGACGCCTGCGTCGCCGGTCTCGGTGGCTGCCCGTTCGCCGCGCACAAAGGCGCCGCCGGTAACATCTGCACCGAGGACCTCGTGTTCATGTGCGAAGAGATGGGCGTCGACACCGGCATCGATCTCGATCAGCTGATCGAAGCTGCGCAACTGGCCGAAGAAATCGTCGGCCACCCGCTGCCGGGCTCGATCAAGCAGGGCGGGCCGCTGCGCACGCTGCGCGAGAAGGTGCGCGCTGCCGCCTGAAAAGCGCAAAGGAGTATGACGCGCTCAAACGCCTCATGACCGAACCGGGGGTTCGTGAAAAAATAACCGGCTGTCAGCCCGGCGCGCCCGCAGCGGCGGACGCGATGCGCGCAAAACTTTCGTACAGCGTCCAGTCGAGCGCGTGTTCCTGCAGCGTCTCCGGATTCCACATGCGCCGCGGCAGCGCGAGGATATCGCCGCCGTAGACATGCAAGCCCACCGCCGGCTGGTCGCCCAGGCATTCCGCCACATGCACCGTGTCGGCGAGCATCGGCAATATCGCGCCAGGCTTGAGCGTCACCTCGCCCGCTTTGCGCAGCGCGCCGCGCATTTCTCCACTCTCGCTCCGGTAGAGCGTGTTCTTCTCGCCGCCCGACAGCAACAGTATCATCGCCCAAGTGCCGTGATCGTGCGGTGGCGTCCGTCGCCCGTTCGGAAACGCCACCTTGAGCAGCGTGAGGTCGGGCGAGCGGTAAAAAACCTGGTTCGCGTTGCCGCCCGTGCCCGCAACGTAAGCGAGCGCCTCTTCGATAGCGGCAAGATCCCCGCGCAGATTCTCGAGCAGCGCGCGCACGGCGGCCATGGCGTCTGCGCTCTCGCGCGCCGCTGCGCAGCGTGATACCAGTTCGTGGACCTTCATCGTAAGCTCCCTGTCCTGTTTGCGGCCGGCCGCCTCTGCCTGTGCATCTTAGCCGGTACCGGCCGCGCGGGCGCAGGACAAAAAAAGCCCGCGGTTAGGCGGGCTTTTGCTGCTGGCAGCGCTGGCCGCGCGGGTAACTTACTTGTAATAGACGTAATAGACTATCGCTGCGACGATGATTACCGCCACGGCAATCCACGCGCCGTTGCTGCTCGCGCCGGCGGGCAGAGAGTCGATCTTGCCGGCGATCCGGTTGATTTCTTCCTGCGTCATGGCGTTGACGCGGTCTTGCGCCGTCGCGGCAGTCAGGCCGAGCGTCTCAAATTTCTTGAGCACGTCGGTGCGGGTCATGAAGTCCACGACCTTGTCCCGATTGGTCTGATCGCTCGCGCCGGCGACGACCTGATCGGTACCTATCATACCGGCCTGGGTCGAGAACGGCAGCAGCATCATGCTTACGATCAACAGCTGACATACTAATTTATACAGTGATTTCATCGAAAAGCTCCCGTCAAAAGTAGAGAAGAGAATGTCAAAGAGGCCCCGCTAAAAAAATTCGCGGTGCAGTTGTTTTTATATTCCCGCAGCATAGCTAGCGTCAAGATTTACGGCCTTTTTTGCGTTGTAATATTTGCATATTCGTCATTAATGCGACAGGTGCGCGGCCGTCTCCAAGAGCTTATTATCCTGCATCACCATCAGCTGCCATGAAAAATGCGCACGGCCGCAGTGGAATTTTCAAGCACGCGGTCGGGCAGGAGTCCAATGATTTCAGGACGCTGCGGCGTTGGCACAGCGTTTGCATTTACGGATCGTCATAATTCGTCGCCGGACTGCTTTGCTTGCTTGCTCTGCGCCACGCCTGGCCTTACGGCCTGTGCGCCCGTGCTGGCGATGCCAGGCTTCCGCCCGCATGTCGCGGTGTTGATTCACGCTGAGCGAACGCGTAAAGATGCTGAGCGACGGCATTCGTGACAGTCGAATCATCGCCGGCGCACGAACCGGCGATGGGCGACCACTAAAAAGCACCTACTCGGCGCGTAATAGTTTGGTGAGCACGCGGATATCCGGCAATTGCTCCAATCGGTCGACCGAGTCGACCAGGCGGTCGATGCGCGCGTTCGGCATGATGCCGTCCAGGCACTGGTAGGATTTCTGCAGCAGTTCATCACGCGAGAGCGGATTCGCGGGGTCGCCGCGCACGACTTCGGCCGATGCGCGGTGTTCGCCGCGCGCGGTGCGCGCTACGGCTTCCGCACCGGGCCCGGATGTGTATTCGGTATGCACGCGCCGCATGATTGCGCGCACCGCGGGCCGCCTCACCATCGCGTCGGTAAACGAAGCGAGCGTGACTTGGCCGTCGAGTAGCGCCGCACCGAGCGCGTATTCCATGCTGAATTTGCCTTCAAGGCCAGTGTCCGGCTCCTTGTAGATGAGCGCGGTGTCGGCGCCCGGCTGAATACGTATCGTGAACGACTCGACGTCGGACGCGGCGAAACGCTCTTTCGCCAGCAGCATGAGCGTCGCATCAAGCGGCAAATGGCCGAAGCGGCAGCACGGATATTTCTTGATGCTGAGCCCGGGAGCCACGATGTCCCACACCTTGCCGAGGGTCCCAAGCACTTGCAGCGACGCGGCTTCGGCGGGGCCGCTGTGTATCCTGATGAAATCGGTGACGGCTTCGGCGTTAGCGCCGAAACCTTCGCGCGCGAGCAGCGCGGCCTGCACGCCGCCCTGCGCGGCGAGGCCCGCGTGGAACGGCTTGGTGTCGGTGCCGAAGTTGCGCGCGAGACCTGAGGCTGCGGTCGCCGCGATGCCGAGCATGATCGGAACGCGTGATGGCTCCATCTTCAGAACGCGCGCGACCGCCGCCGCGGCGCCCAAAGTGCCAACGATCGCCGTCGGATGAAATCCCGCGCGGCCCAGATGCGGTCCGAATACCGTGCCGAGCTTGCCGGCGATCTCCACGCCGATAATAAAAGCAAGCAACGCGGTCGCGCCGTCGCAGCCCTCGGCCTCGGCCGCCGCCAACACGGCGGGCAGCACGCATACGGTCGGATGGCCGCGCCAGGCGACGACGCCGTCATCGTCGGCCCATACATCGTCAAAATCGAGCGCATGCCCGAGCGTGCCGTTGACGAGCGCCGCCAGCGACGGATGCGCGGTGAACCTCGTACCCATGACGGTGGCGCTGCCGCCGCTGCCGTTGGCAAAGGCGCTTATCGCGCTTTGTCCCGTACGCGAGCGCGTGCCGGCAATGCTGACAGCTATCGCATCGAGAATCGAAACCTTGGCCGCCTCCATCGCCGCCGCGGGCAGGTCCCTGAACGCGAAGCCGGTTGCGAAGCTGGCCAGTGCCTGCGCGATACGCGTGCTGCTGCCGGCGACGACTGCCTGCGGCGTGAGTTCAGGCTGGGCTTTGAGCGTGGCTTGTGCTGTCATCGTTTCATCCTTCGCGGCTAATCGACGCGCATTTTAGCAGCGCGTGCGATCTTCCCGAGCCGGTCGATCTCGGACACGATCAACGCGCCGAATTCGTCGGGTGTGCTCGGCATCACTTCCGCACCTTCGGCCATCAGCTTTTCTTTCACGTCGGGAAGCGCCAGCACCGCAACGATCTCGCGATTCAATTTAGCGATAATGTCCGGCGACGTGCCCGCAGTCGTGAGGACGCCCGCCCACAGCGCGACGTCGAAACCGGGCACGCCGGACTCGATCACGGTCGGCAGCTCGGGCATGATCGAGATGCGCTTCTTCGTGCCGACCGCGATCGCGCGCAGCCGCCCGCCGCGCACGAACTGGATCGACGACAGCGTATTGACGAACATGAACGGCACCTGGCCCGCGACGACGTCGGTCAACGCGGCCGCGCTGCCTTTGTATGGGACATGGACGATATCTATTTTCGTGAGCTGCTTGAGCAGCTCGCCAGCCACGTGCGGCGGCGTGCCGTTGCCGGTCGACGCGTAAGTAAGCTTGCCCGGGTTGGCTTTGGCAAGCGCGATCAGGTCCTTGACGGACTTCACCGGCACCGACGGATGCACGACTAGTATGAACGGCAGCAGCGCGAGCTCGCCGACGGGCGCGAAATCCTTCACCGGGTCGAACGGCAGCTTCGCGAACAGCGCCGAATTGATCGCGTGATTGTTCGAGGCGATGATGATCGTATAGCCGTCGGGCGGCGCTTTGGCGACGATGTCCGTGCCGATTATGGTGCTGGCGCCCGGCCGGTTGTCGATCACGACCTGCTGCTTCAGGCTCTCGCTCAGCTTGACGGCGACCAGCCGCGCGATGATGTCCGTGCCCGAACCGGCCGGAAACGGCACGATGAAGCGAACCGGCTTCGATGGATATGCGGCGGCCGGTTGCGCTTGGGCAGAGCTGCAAAAAATCCCCAGCAATAGTCCGGCGCAGGCAAGGTGGAGTTCTGAGCGTAGTTTGCGCATGAGAAATTAGAATCCCTGGAGATGCAAAAGTTGCGCACAGGCGCAATGCGGGATAGTGTCTGCCGCCGCGGCATTCGTCAATCGGCTTTGATGTTCGCCTCGCGCACGAGCCGGCCCCAGCGCTCGACTTCGGCGGCCATGAAGGCTTGCGCGGCTTGCGGCGAATTCGCGACGATGTCGAAGCCCTGCTCGCGCACGCGCTCCGCGATGTCCGGCTGACGCAGCACGCCGGTGACTTCGGAATTGATGCGAGCGACGATGTGCCGCGGCGTTGCCGCGGGCACCATGAGTCCGGTCCAGCTCGTGATCGCGAGCGCCGGCATGCCGAGCTCCGCGGTAGTGGGCACGTCCGGAATGGCGGTCAGACGTGCGGCGCCCGCCACCGCCAGCGCGCGCAGCTTTCCCGACCTGATGTGCGGCAGACATTCCGGCAGGCCGGTCGTGATGAAGTCGACGTGGCCGCCGATGAGCGCGATGGTCGACGGCCCGCCCCCTTTGAACGGGATGTGCTGCGCGTTAACGCCGGCGATCTGGCGATAGAGCTCGAACGCGAGGTGCTGCGGCGTGCCGTTGCCGCTGGAGCCGCCATTGAGCGAACGTGTGCGGCTGAGCTGAGTAAGCTCGGCCAGCGACTTAACCGGCAGACTTTGCGGCACCACCGTCACCAGCGGCAGGGAGCCCAGGACGGTGACCGCGGTGAGATCCTGCGTGAAGTTGTACGGCGCCTGCGGAAACAGCGTCGCGTTCACCGTGTGCGTGATCGTCATGCCGAGCCAGGTATAGCCGTCGGGCGTCGACTTCGCGACAATGTCTGCACCCGTCAGCGCGTTGCCGCCGGGCCGGTTGTCGATGACGACGGATTGCTTCCACGCGTCGGCTGTTTTCTGCGCGATCGTGCGCGCCATCAGGTCAGTAATGCCGCCGGGCGGAAACGGAATGACATAGCGTATGGTTTTCGCGGGATAAGCCTGTGCGCACGCGAAGTGCGGCGCCGCCGCGGCCAGCGCTGCCGTCAGCGCCACCATGGCGCTGCTGCGAAAGGTGCATTGCATGGGCTCCTCCTGCTTATGATTTACCGCATTGTAATAAACAGCGGGCTGGAACGCTTGAACCTGCGTACACTGGCAGGGCAATCAACTGTCGATAGCGAACTCAGGGAGCAATAACATCATGGTAGTCACGCCTTTATACGCAGGTCTCCTCGTGCTGTGGTTCGTGCTGCTCAGCATACGGGTCATCCGCCGCCGCGGCAGCGACAAGATCATGCTCGGCGACGGCGGCAATCAGGGCTTCCTGCGCGTCATTCGCGCCCAAGCCAATTTCGCGGAATACGTGCCGCTCGCGCTGCTGCTAATGGTGATACTCGAGTTGAGCCACTTCTCGATCTACGTGCTGCACGCGCTCGGCGTGCTGCTGGTCGTGGCGCGGCTCTTGCACGGCTATGCACTGTCGTTCACCACGCAATTTGCGTTCGGCCGCATCGCCGGCGCGGGACTGACGTTCTTCGTGCTGCTCATCGAAGCGGTGCTATGCCTTTATCAGGCGCTGCTCGCGATGCGCCTGACGTAGCGGCTACGCCTTGCCTCCCGCGAGCGCCTTGACGATCGCTTGGCCGGTGCGCCCTTTCTCTTTCGATTCTTCCGGCGACTCTTTCGCGAGCGGCGTTTTGGCGAGCATTGCAAACATGTCCGCCGCGCCTTCGAGCATGCGGCGCGTCATGCCGGCGTCTTCGAAAGTCGTCGCGACTTCGAGCATTTCAGGCACGTAGCGGTAGGCCTTGGGCGCCATGCCGATGGTGCGGCCCAATATCCATTTATAGACTTCGGGCTGGGTGTCTTCGAATTCGGCCGCGACTTCCTCGGCCACGCCCAGCTTGTGGCTGGCGAGCAGCAGTTCCACGCCGAGCGCCAGCGCGCCCTTGGTGAACGCGCCGTAGCACATCTTCAATGCGGAAGCGTTGCCGACTTTCTCGCCGACCACTCGGATCTTGAGTATCTCGTCGTTGATCTGAGTGAGTTCGGCGGCTTCGGGGCCGGCGACGTACAGGCGCAATTCGGATTTGCCCTCCCGCGTTGTAACGCGCAGGATGCTGCCGTCTACGCAAGCGCCACCGGCCTCGCGGATGATGCCGTCGATTTCCTGCGCGGTACGCGGCGCGACCGCATTGCCGTTGACGAACATGATTTTTTTGCCGGTCGCCTTGATGGCGGCCGCCACTTCGCGCGCCTTGGTCACGGCGTGCGCGGGATCGAGCACTGAAATGATCACGTCGACCGTCGAGACGAGTTGCTCGACTGAGCCGCAATCCGTAACGCCGGCCTTGACGGACAGCGCGGCCGTGCGCTTGCTGCGGCCTTCGAGCGACGTGAAGATTTCATAGCCCGCTTTTGTCAGGCGCACCGCGACCTGTCCGCCCATATCGCCGATGCTGGTGATGCCGATTTTCCTGATCTGCATGTGCTCTCCGTTGCATTGCTCTTGCGTTGTAATGCGCCGTCCGACGGCGGAGCGCGAAATTATACGCGGTACTTTTTGACGTAATCCCAGTTGATGGCGTAGCCGAAGCCCGGCTCGTCGTTCAGCACGAGCTTGCTGCCTTTCATCTGCGCGCGCTGCGTGAAAAGATTGTTCCACAGCGGGTCGCGGTCTTCGTCCGCGAAAACCTCGACGCAATAGCCGTTCGGCACCGCCACGGTCAGATGGCCCTGGACCTGCGGATCGTGATGCGTCGTCATCAGCACGCCGTGCGCGTGCGCATAGCTCGCGATGCGCAGCCACTCGGTAATGCCGCCGGCGCGCGTGCAGTCGAAGTTCAGATAACGCACAAGCCCGAGGTCGACGAGGTCGCGGCACGCCCACAGGTGGCTCTCGCTTTCGCCGCAGGCCAGCGGGGTATTGGTATGTTGTGTGAGCTTGGCCATGCCGCGAATTGCGTCGTACCAGTGCAGCGGCTCTTCGTACCAGAATACGTTATAGGGCTCGAACGCGTGGATCGCATCCACCGCCTGCATCAGCGAGTAGGAACGGCTGGCATCTATCATCAATTGCGTGTCAGGGCCGATCGCTTCGCGCACGCGGCGCACGCGGTCGACGTCCTGCGCGAGCGGCAGGCCGCCGGTTTTCATTTTGACGGCCTTGAAGCCCTGCTCCATGTAGCCGGCCATTTCTTCGGCAACGATTTCCGGCGGCTTGTCCGTGCGGTAATAGCCGCCGCTTGCATACGCATGGATTTCTTTCGTGCCGGCACCGAGGAGCTTCCACACCGGCAGATTACACGCCTTGCCTTTCAGATCCCACAATGCACTGTCGATGCCGGCCTGTGCGGCCATGATCGGCTGGCGCTGCGCGGTGCGAAAACCCATGCTCGCGGTGTCGCCGTCCTTGTATATTTTCGCGCCGTCGTTGGTGAGCGCGAAAATTTTTGCCCAGATCGCTTCGTGCGCGTGCGCGTCCATGCCGATCAGCATCTGGCTGAGCTTTTCGACGGCCTCCAGCACCGGCTTGGCGGCGCGTCCGTGTATCGTGCCGAGGCCGGTGAGCCCGTCGTCGGTCGTTATCTCGACGATGATCTGCGTCGCAACGGTGAACGGCTCCGTCGCCACCGCATAAACATATTTCAGCGGCACCGAAATCGCATGCGCCTTGATCGATTTTATTTTCATCATGCATGGACCTTTAGATGCGTAGCACTAACTTCACCTTCCCCTTTCGATGGGGATCCCCGGACGGGGACAAGGGGAAGGCCCGGGATGGGGATGGGTGAATTTTTGCGCTTTGCACATAGTCACTGCGCGACTTTTATATTGGCCTGCTTGACGACCTTGCTCCATTTTGCGATGTCTCGCTTCATCACTTCGAGCAGGCGCGCCGCTTTGGTGTCGCCGATCTCGAATCCTTCGG
>JBDSSV010000020.1:0-2505 GCA_039928535.1 Burkholderiales bacterium | reverse complement strand
GGCCGACCGAGCCGCGAAACAGTTTGTGGTCTTCGAGAATCGCGTGCTTGGCGTCGAGCGTGACGACGACCGGCGCCTGGATGCGTTCGGCGAAGCGCGTAAGCGCGGCGGACGCGCCGGACACGATCACGCCGCGGTCGGCGACGATCACCGGACGCTGCGCGGCCTTGATCGCGACGATGGCGCGTTCGATCGCAGCAGGGTCGGGTGCCGGACGGAAAGCGGGAAAGCGCGAGTGCGCTTCATCCACTGTGACATCGAATGTGCCTTCGAACGGCGTCAGCGCATCGCCCGTGAAGCCCGCAACATCGAGATGCACGGGGCGCGGCGTGCCGGTGGTCGCTTCGCGGAACGCGGCACGGAACAGCAGCGGCAGTTGCTCGAGCGCGTCGATGCGGCCGTGAAATTTCGTCACCGGCGCATACAGCGGACCGTGGTCGACTTCCTGATAGGCATTGCGATACTGGAACGGCGCGACGTGGCGCCCCGTCAGAGCGATCACGGGCGAATGCCCGAGATAGGGGTCCTGCATGCCGGCGGCGAGGTTCGCGGCGCCGACGGACTGTGCCATGCATACGCCGGGACGACCCGACACGCGCGCATAGCCGTCGGCCATATAGGCGACGGCTTTCTCGGAATGGCCGAGGATGCGCGTGATGCCGAAGTCCTCCATCTCCGCGAGCGCGCGCCGCAGCACCGCGTCCATGAAAAACACATGCGTGACGCCGTTCGCCTTGAGCAAATGCGCGACCAGCCGCGCACCTTTCATTTTCTCCGCCATTGTCGTTCTCCGGATCGGGCCGCGGACGCGGCCGGTGTTTGCGCCGTATGACAACCGGCGCGATTGTTGTGCCGCCATCATAGCGCACAGTTAAATAGTGTGATTAGATACGCCGGAAACGAGACGGCTACGATCGCCGCGAATCACAACCCGGAGGATCACGATGCGAACCAGCTGGATATGCGTTCCGTATGTTGCCCTGTTAATGTTTGCGCTGCAGGGCTCCGCCGCCGAGACTTATCCCGACCGTCCGATCCGCGTGCTCGCCGGCGGCGCGGCGGGCGGGCCGATCGACATCATGGGCCGCGTCGTGGGGCAAAAACTTGCCGACATGCTCGGGCAGTCAATAGTCATCGACAACCGCGGCGGCGCCGGCGGTACCATCGCTACGCGGCTGTCGGCGCAGGCGGTGCCCGATGGATATACGCTGCTCTGCAACAGCAGCCAGTACGTGGCGGCGCCGAGCCTCTACAGGGATCCTGGTTACGATCCGTTCCAGTCTTTTGCGCCCATCATCAACGCCGGCGTGAGCCCCAACATGATGTTCGTGCATCCGTCGGTGGCGGCGAACAATCTGCAGGAACTGATAGCGCTCGGGAGAAAACAGAAACTGTCGTATGGCTCGGCTGGCACAGGCAGCACACCGCACCTTACGGGCGAGCGCCTCCTGAAGCTGATGGCGGGGCTCGAGATCACGCATATTCCATATAGCAGCGCTGCGCCCGCGATGCTGGCCGTTGCCGCCGGCCAGATTCCGATCGGCCTGACGGCGATGCCGCCGACTGTGCCGCTCATCAAGTCGGGCAAGATCCGCGGCATCGCGGTCACGAGCCCGGCGCGCATGGCGTCTCTGCCGGACGTCGCCACCGTGGCCGAGCAGGGCTTTCCGGGTTACGAGGACTACACGTGGATCGGTTTCTTCGCGCCGACCGGCACGCCCAAGGCGTATGTCGCCAAAATCAATCGCGCCGTCACCGCAATCGTCGCGCAGCCAGAGACCAAAGAACGGCTCGCCGTGCTGGGGTTCGATCCGGTGCCGAATACGCCCGAGCAGTTCACTGCATACATCAGAACGGAAGTGACGAAGTGGGCGAAAGTGATCAAGGATTCGGGCGCGCGGGTCGATTGATTTTTCAGCCGGTCATTTTCACGCAGGCTGAAATCCAGAGATAATCCTCCAGCAAACTGGGTCCCTGCCTGCGCGCGGACGACATTACATTCGCAGTCCACCGCGGAGTTATGACTGTCGAAGTTCGACGACTACAGCCGCAGTTACCGCTCTGGCGCGAAGATCAATTGCGTGAGCACGGTATTTGAAGAGTCCAGCACGATTTACCTCAGCGCTTGGCGCTGCGAACAACATTTTCAATCAGCACAATGACGACGCCCGCCAGGAAAAGGCCGCCCGCCAATTCCTTGTCGACAGAGGTTCCGGCCATCAGCAGCGCAATGACCCCCAGCAATCCGATCATGGCATACGCCAGGCTACCGTCATCCACGAATAGACCGACCAATTCGTTGGTCACAATTTTAAGCGTCTTCATGGTTTTGCCTCGTCAAGACCAGCGGCTGACCTGGTCAACCTCGCGTGTCTCGCCATACTCACTGCCATCCGCGACACCAGGACGAGAATGGCGGCGATTACCAAAATTGCCGCATCTTCAAACGGCCACACAATTCCAATGCCCTCACCAAACCAGAAGACACCAAAGGACGAAATCAAC
>JBDSSV010000019.1:0-3267 GCA_039928535.1 Burkholderiales bacterium | reverse complement strand
CGCGCTTTCTCGGCTTCGTGGTGAGCGACCGCGCGCCGCGCGGCGAGGGCGAGATCGTTTTTCTGACGCGCGATGCGCGCGAGCACCATCAATTCGTGATGGCGGCGGGACGGCCGGGCGATCTGCCGTTCAACCCGGTCAATCAATTGTCGTTCCGCGTCGACAGCCTGCCCACTCTGCGCGCGTTATATAAGGCGCTAAAAAGCGAGTCCGTGGAAAATCTGCGAACGATCACGCATGGCAATGCGTTGTCCGTCTACTTTCACGATCCCGAAAAGAACCGCGTCGAGCTGCTGATAGACACGCCGTGGTACGTGCCGCAACCTTATCGCGAGCCGTATGACATCATGCTGCCCGATGCGGAGATCTGGGCGTCGCTCGAAAAGCAGGTGCGCGGGGTCAAGGGTTTCAAGATGCGCGAAGACTGGGCCGCGGAGATCGAGAGAAAGATCGCGCAGGCGACGCGAGAACGCCAAGCTGCGCTTGGTCGCTGAAAAATCAAAAAACGTTTTTTGCCGCCGATGAACGCCGATAAGTTCAAAAATGCACGGGCGACTGATATTTCAAACATACTAGTCGCGCAGTGAAGATCATCTGCTGTCGTATTCAGCATTTGACTTGCAGTCATCGGCGTTCATCGGCGGTTAAGAATCAGCTTGAAATAATTAACAAGGAAGCCACCATGTTCGATCTGACGGGAAAAGTTGCACTCATAACCGGTTCGACCAAGGGAATAGGCAAATCCATTGCCGAGGAGATGTCACGCGCCGGCGCGAAAGTCGTCGTCTCGAGCCGCAAGGCCGACGCGGTCGAGGCGGTGACGAAGGAGCTGACGGCGGCGGGCCGCGAGGCGATCGGCATACCGTGCAATATCGGAGTGAAAGCGGAACTGCAGAACCTCGTCGACAAGACGCTTGCCAAGTGGGGCCGCATCGACATCCTCGTGTGCAACGCGGCGATCAATCCACATTTCGGTTCCATCACGAAAGTAACGGACGAAGTGTTCGACAAGATGATGGGCAGCAATGTGCGCAGCATTTTCTGGCTCGCCAACATGGTGCTGCCGCAGATGGCGGAAAGAAAAGACGGCGCGATGGTGATCATTTCCAGCATCGCGGCGATACGCGGCAGCAACGTCAACGGGCTCTACGGCGTGACCAAAGCCGCAGATGCGGGGCTTGGGCGCGCGTTGGCGGTGGAGTGGGGCCCGCACAACATCCGCGTCAACAGTATCGCGCCGGGGCTCATCAAGACCGATTTCGCGCGCGCGCTGTGGGAGGACGAAGAGCGCCGCAAGCGCCGCGAAGCGTTGACCCCGCTGCGCCGGCTCGGTGATGCGCAAGACATCGGCGGGGTCGCGGTGTTTCTCGCGTCGGACGCGGCGCGTTTCGTTACCGGCCAGCTATTGATTGCCGACGGGGGAGCCTCGATCGGTTGGTAGAGCAGTGTTGCACCTGCGCATGGAGGACGCGGTCGGCGATTTTTCGTGGCCGGGCGCCAGAGGCACCAACTGGCGGGGCGACCCCCAGTAAGAACTGGCCGTGGTATTTATGTCGGATGCGCCCGGGCCGATACGCTGGCATTATCGCCATTTGATAAACGTGCACGTCAACGAGGCGCTCGAATGGCGGGCAGCACTCGACGAGGCTAAGGAGGCCGTATGAGTTCCAATGTGCGCAAACTTGCGGCGTCCCCGGTCAGGGAGCGCGTCAGCGCGGACGAGTGGGACACGCGCGTCGATCTCGCCGCGTGTTACCGGCTGGCCGCGCACTACCGCATGACCGATCTCATCTACACGCACATTTCGGCACGCGTGTCAGGGCCGGAGCATCACTTCCTTATCAATGCGTTCGGCCTGCTGTGGGACGAGATCAGCGCATCGACGCTCGTCAAGGTCACGCTGGACGGCGAAATCGTCGATGACCCTACCGGCAACGGCATCAATCGCGCCGGCTACGTCATACACAGTGCCGTGCATCGCGCGCGCCCCGATCTCACGTGCGTGATGCACACGCATACGGCGGCGGGCATCGGCGTGTCGGCGCAGGAACAGGGCCTGCTGCCGCTGTCGCAGCATGCGATGCGCTTTGCCGGCGGCATCGGCTATCACGACTACGAGGGCCTCGCGCTGGAACTCGACGAGCAGGCGCGCCTCACGCACGATCTCGGTGTCCATAAGGTAATGATATTGCGCAATCACGGCCTGCTCGCCTGTGGCGAATCCATCGCCGAGGCATTCGACCTCATGTACTACCTCGAGCGCGCGTGTCAGAGCCAGATCAACGCGATGGCCGGCGGCGCCGGGCTGAGCCTGCCGCCGGCAGCGGTCGCGGAGAAAACCGCCGCGCAGTTCAGACAGCTGCCGTACAAGGTGACGAAGACCGAGTGGAAAGCGCACTTGCGCATGCTCGACAAGACCGCTCCGTCGTACAAAGAGTAAAGCAGTATGGGTTAACCGCGCTGCTCGCGCAGAACGTCAATATTGTCGGGTGGGCCGGTTGAGCCCTGTCAATGGCGTGTAAGACTTGCTCTCTTCGAACTTATTTGATGCGCCGTGTCGGTACTCTCTTACTCAGCAATCAGCCTGCGCCCATTACGCAAAATGTCGCGACCCTATAAATTGTTACCAATCGCTTGTGCACGACTTAGCGGTGGCAACACCTTTCGCAATTACTGATATGGAGGCAGCATGAAAAGCAAAACTATTTCGAGCGTTGCGGCATTGGCGCTGTGCGGTGCAATGTCAACGGGCGTTGCTTACGCGCAATCCACCCAATCGACCGTCAATAGCAGCACGACGGTCGAGCGTTCGACGACCAACGTCGAAGTGCCCAAAGCGCGTGCCGTGGTGAAGGAAGAGGCAACTACCACTACGACCAAGCGCGGAGTTACGGGCGCCAAGAAAGAAACCACGACATCGAGCAGTACCCGCGTCGAGAGCGAGCCTGCCCCGGTCACCAACTCCGAAGTGCGTTCGCGCACGACGGTCGAGACGAAGAAAAGCTACTAGGAGTAACCGGCCAGCACGCGCGCAATGGCAGCAGATTGCGCCCGTGGGCGGGGGCCCCTTCCGTGCAACGGGGCCCCCGTTCTTCGTACAGCGTTTACTTCAACAGTACGCTTTCTTCGCTCTCCAGCACTTTGCGCACGGCGGGACGCTTGAGCATGCGGTCCTTGAATGCCGTGTAATTTGCGAGTTCCTTCATCGGCAGCTCGGCACGCAGGCCCCAGGCGTAAAACACCAGCGCATAACAGTCCGCTACCGAG
>JBDSSV010000018.1:0-4063 GCA_039928535.1 Burkholderiales bacterium | reverse complement strand
ACGACAAGCGCGTAAATCCGAACGGCGGCGCGATTGTGCTCGGGCATCCCCTCGGCGCCTCCGGTGCACGTATTGCGTTAACTGCGGCGCGGCAGTTGCAGCGCACCGGTGGGCGTTATGCGCTGGTCAGCCTGTGCATAGGCGGCGGGCAGGGCATGGCTGCGATACTCGAACGCGTCTAAGCGGACTATTTGCGATACAGGCCGGTAGCGCAACCGCTGCCGGCCTTTTTCTTGTCGGGATAAAGACATGGCAGACACTTCTACGGTAACGCTAACCGGCGGCCGCTTCGATTGGCAGGACCCACTGCTGATCGAGCAGGAGCTTACGGCGGAAGAGCGACTCATCCGCGACACCGCGCGCGCCTATGCGCAGGAAAAACTGATGCCGCGCATTCTGCTCGCGAACCGCCACGAGACGTTCGACATCGAAATCATGCGCGAGATGGGCGAGCTGGGTTTTCTCGGCTCCACGCTCGAAGGTTACGGCTGCGCCGGCATCGGCTATGTCGCGTACGGCCTCATCATGCGCGAGCTCGAGCGTGTCGATACCGCATACCGCTCGGCCTGCTCCGTGCAGAGCGGCCTGGCGATGACGCCGATCTACGCGTACGGCAGCGAAGCGCAGCGTGAGAAATATCTGCCGAAGATGGCGACGGGCGAACTGCTCGGATGTTTCGGCCTCACCGAGCCCGACCACGGTTCGGACCCCGGCAGCATGACTACGCGCGCGCGGAAGGTCGACGGCGGCTATACGCTCAGCGGGACCAAGTTGTGGATCACGCACGCGCCCATCGCTCACATCATGGTCGTATGGGCGAAAGACGACGGCGGCGTGATACGCGGCTTCATACTCGAGCGCGGCATGAAAGGCCTCTCGACGCGCAAGATCGAAGGGAAATTCTCCGTGCGCGCTTCGCCCACGGGCGAGATCTCGATGGATGAAGTATTCGTGCCGGAAGAAAACCTGCTGCCGAATGTTTCAGGCCTCAAAGGGCCGTTCGGCTGCCTGAACAACGCGCGTTTCAGCATTTGCTGGGGCGCGTTGGGCGCTGCGGAATTCTGCTGGCACGCGGCACGCCAGTACTCGCTCGACCGCAAGCAGTTCGGACGCCCGCTCGCCGCCAATCAATTGATCCAGAAAAAACTCGCCGACATGCAGAGCGAGATTGCAATCGGCCTGCTCGCCTGCCTGCACGTCAGCCGGTTGCGCGAACAGGGCAGGGCAACGCCGGAGATGGTATCTTTGATGAAGCGCAATTCGACCGGCAAGGCGCTCGACATCGCGCGTGTGGCGCGCGACATGCATGGCGGCAACGGTATTTCGGACGAGTTTCATGTCATCCGTCACGTCATGAACATGGAAACCGTCAACACGCTCGAAGGCACCAGCGACATCCACGCGCTCGTGCTCGGGCGCGCGCAGACCGGCATTTCCGCATTTAACTAAAACCGTTGCAGGAGGAAACCATGAAAATATCAACGCGCAGTCTGGCGGCGGGATTGCTGTCGGCGTCTTTCCTATCTGCGGTACCCGTTTATGCACAAAGTTTTCCCACGAGGCCGATGCGCGTCATCGTGCCGTATGCGCCCGGCGGCTCCACCGATGTCGTCATGCGCATCATCGCGCCGCGCATGTCGGACATTCTGGGCCAGCAGGTCGTCGTCGAGAACCGGCCCGGCGGCTCTTCCACGATAGGGCTCGACATCGCCGCCAAGTCGCCGCCCGACGGCTATACGATGGGCGTTGCCAACCTCACCTTCGGCGCGAATCCGAGCCTGTTCAAGAAAATGCCGTTTGATTCGGAAAAAGATCTTGCTCCGGTCAGCTTGGTTTCCATCGTCACGCTGGTGCTGACGGTTCATCCATCGGTGCCGGCGCGCTCGGTCAAGGAATTGATCGCGCTTGCCAAAAGCAAGCCGGGCAGCCTCAATTACGGGTCGGCCGGCAACGTCAGCGCAAACCATCTGGCGACGGAGCGCTTCAATCACATGACCGGCACCAAGATGGTCCATATTCCGTATAAGGGCGGCGGTCCTGCGGTGATCTCCATCGTCAGCGGCGAAACGGCGATCCTGATGGCGACCATTCCGTCCTCGATCCAGCATTTTCAGAGCGGCCGGCTGATTCCGCTCGGTGTGACGACATTGAAGCGCAATGCGGCGCTGCCCGACGTGCCCAGCATTAACGAGGCGGGCGTGCCGGGCTACGAGTCGATCGAATGGAACGGCGTCATGGTGCCCGCGGGAACGCCGCCCGCGGTGATTGCACGCCTGAACCAGGCTATCGTGAAATCGTTGGCGATACCGGAAGTCAAGGAACGCATCCTTGGTCTGGGCGCGGACCCGGTTGGCAGCACGCCGGAAGAATTTGCGACATTTATCAAGAAGGAAATGGCGACGTGGTCGAAGGTCATCAAGGAAGTTGGCATTACCATCGAGTAATGACCGGCGGATTCTAATTCGAGGAAAAAATATGGCGGCAGGCAGCACCTGGATAGAGCATTTCCCCGGCAACATGAACTGGTCGAATGCAGTTCTGGTCACGAAGGGCATGGCACCCTACGGTGCAGTTGCGCTCGGCGAAATCGATGAAGTGTGCGAGCGTCTCAAGCCGCGCCAGGGCGAGCCCGAGGCGTGGCAGGAGGAATGGTGCGCGATGGCAGCGCGGCTGGAGAAGGTCGCCGACAAAGCCGCGAGTGAAGGGCGCCAGCACACGGCGGGAAACTATTATCTGCGTGCCGGCATGTACTACTTCACCGGCGAGCGATTTATCTATCCCGGGCCGGCCAAACTCGAAGTCTGGAAAAAATCTCTGCAATGCCAGCGCGCGGGCCTGGAACGGCGTTATCCGAACATGGAGTTCGTTGAGGTGCCGTTCGAAAACGCCACGCTACCGGCAATATTTTTGAAAGCGCCCGGCGTAACCGGTCGCGCACCGACCGTCGTTGTGTTTAACGGCATGGACAACTGCAAGGAAATGAGCGTCCTTTTCAACGGGCTCGAATTCGCGGCGCGTGGCTGGCACACGCTCGCGATAGACGGCCCGGGTCAGGGGGAGTCGCTGCGCCTGCGCGGGCTTTATGCGCGGCATGATTATGAAGTCGCCAGTACCGCGGCTTACGACTATGTGTCCAAACGGTCGGATGTGGATCCCGAGAAGGTTGCCGTGATGGGCTATAGTTTCGGCGGTTACTACGCATCGCGCGTTGCGGCTTTCGAAAAACGCTACGCGGCGGGTGTCGCGTTTGCGGCGCTGCATTGGGACCTGGCCGGCTGGCAACGCGAGATCAAGCGCAGGCTCGAAGTCGATCCGCAGAACACGGCGCAGTCAGCTTTCCATTTCCGCTGGATCATGGGCCACATCGACGATGCCGATGCCGCCATCGCAAAAGCCGAGAAGTTCTCGCTGGCGGGAGTCGCGGAACAGATCAGCTGCCCGTTCCTGATTGTCCACGGCGACGCTGACAAAGTCGTGCCTGTTGTCTCGGCGCATAAACTCTTTGCCGCGGTCGGGTCGAAGAAAAAAGAACTGCGCATCCTCACCGCGGAAGACGGCGGCACCTATCATGCTCAGGCAGACAACCGGCAAGTGGGGGTGGATTACATCGCCGACTGGCTTGCGGCGACCCTGTAGACCAGACTACAGGCAGTCAACATACGATTTAACATAATATACATTATACGCAATGTAATATATCGAAGTATGCTGCTATTCTTGGAATTTTGTGGACTAACGTTGAACGTGCTTCGCTATAAGATCAAGAATTTGCGGATGCTTTCGCTCCTGGGCTATCGAAGCTGCCGTCGCACCTGACGCAGTCTGCAACCCTGCATCCGCGCCGCTCGCGAGCAACAGCGAAACCACCGCTGCATGCCCCTCGCGCGCTGCCATCATCAGTGGCGTATTGCCGTTCTCCGCAGTCGCATTGACCTGAGCGCCATTCGAGATCAACAAGCGCGCGACGTTCAGGTGCCCGCCGGATGCCGCATACATCAAGGGCGTCCAGCCCGGCTGGTTAACCTCGGCGCCGCGCGTCAGCAGATGGCGCGTGGCATCCACA
>JBDSSV010000017.1:0-3167 GCA_039928535.1 Burkholderiales bacterium | reverse complement strand
CCCTTGAAGTTCTGCAGCAATTGCGGCGCGACCGTTGAACTGCGCGTACCTGAAGGCGATACGCTGCCGCGTTTCGTCTGCGCGGCGTGCGACACGATCCACTATCAAAATCCGCGCATGATCGTCGGCTGCATTCCCGAATGGGAAGACCGCATATTGCTGTGCCGCCGCGCGATCGAGCCGCGCCACGGCATGTGGACGGTACCGGCCGGCTTCATGGAAAACGGCGAAACCACCTTTGCGGGTGCCGCGCGCGAAACGCTCGAAGAAGCAAACGCGCGCGTCGAGATCACTCAACTTTATGCGCTCTACAATATTCCGCACATCAACCAGGTCTATATCCTGTTTCGCGCGCGCCTGCTAGATCTCGAGTTCAGTGCCGGCGCGGAAACCCTCGAGACCGCCTTGTTCGCGGAAAGCGAAGTGCCATGGGACAAGCTCGCGTTTGCGACCGTGCGCAATACGCTTACCCGCTACTACAGCGACCGCAAGGCCGCCGACTACAAATTTCACATGGGGACGATCGAGCCGCTCGCGCGTCCCGCAAGCTAGCGGCGGGCGCGCCGTATCAGCCGCGCGCGCGCCGCGATTTCGGCAACAGCGCTGCCGAACCGAGCAGGCCAAGCGCAGCGAGTACCAGCGATAGATCGAAGTTCCCACGCCACGCAACAAGGTGGGCGGCAATTAGCGGGCCGGCAATCTGGCCGAGCGCGAACGACGATGTCATCGCCGCTATCAGGCTGCCCGCGTGCAATGGCGCCAGACTGCGCGCCTCGCGTAGCGCCGCCACCGTTATCACGACAAAAGTACCGCCGAGCAATACCGCACTGACTGCTATGGTCGCGGCGTGCGGTGCCCACACGGGCAACACAATGCCGAGGGCTTCAGCCATGCAACATGCGATCAGCAACGCGTAGTCGCCATGGCGCTGACTCCAGCGCGCGCTGATAATGACGGAAATCGCCGCCGCGACACCGCACGCAGGCCAGAACCAGACATATACGCTCGATCCTGCCAGTATGTCGCGTGCGAACACCGGGAAAAAAGTCGCCGGAATGATGTAGCCGAACCCGAACAAGCCGTAACTCGCAATCAGGCGCGCCATTGTCGAAGTCCAGTGCGGTGGCTGCCGTGCAGTCTTGCTTTCCGCATCCGTGGTTTGCCGTCCAACGTCAAACGACGGCCACACCGCCACTGCTGCGATAGCTGCAAGCACTGCAAACGACAACCACGCATCCCGCGCGGGAATCCCGTTGGCCACGAACGCAATGCACATGACACCCGGCAATAATATGCCGATGCCGACGCCCGCGAACATGACGCCGCTCAATTCAAGGCGTCCGTAATCCGCCAAACGCTTGAGCACCAACGTCGAAGCAAAAACGAAAACCCACGCGCTGACGATCCCGGCCGCGGTACGAATGGCGAGCCAGGCGGCGAGACTGTCGGTTAGACCCATGCCCGCGATCAGGATGGCATTCAATGCCAGCGCAATACGCAGCATCGCACCCGCCGGCATCCGCAGCCACACCGTCGAAATCGCCCCGACGAAATAACCCAGATAGTTGACGGACGCGAGCCACCCGCCCGCGGTTATCGAGAGGCCGACATCGTGCTGCATCATTGGCAGCAGGGGCGTAAAGGCAAATCGACCGATGCCAAGCGCCGCCGCGAGCGCGATGAGGCCGGCGATGGCGATCTGCCAGGCCGCGCGATCGCCGGTTGCCCGCGGCATGTTTACGCGGCGCGCAGAGCGTCGACGATACGCAGCCGCGAGGCGCGCACGGCCGGCAGAAAACCGCCCACCACGCCCATCACGAGCGCGAACGCGAGCGTCTTGACCGTGATGGCGGAGGTCAGCGTGAAACTGAAGGCAAGCTCGGAGAAAGATTGAAAGTTCATGGTCGAGATGGTGAAGAGCTGCATGAACGAGGCAAGAAACAAGCCGACACACCCACCGACCAGTCCCAGCAGCATCGCTTCTATTAGAAACGCCGCCAGTACGCTGCGCTGACGGAAACCCAGCGCGCGCAGGGTGCCGATTTCCGCGGTGCGCGCGGCGACCGATGCGTACATCGTGATCATCGCACCGATGATGGCGCCAACCGAGAAAATGATCGACAGCGTCAGGCCCAGATAACGGATGAAAGTGGCGAGCCCCTCCGACTGGTCCGCATAAAAGACCTTTTCCCGCTTCGCTTCGACCGTCAATCGCTGGTCCCCTTCAAGCCGCGTCTTCAGCGCGTCGAAGGCAGCCGGATCGTTCAACTTGAACACCATCGCGGAAAAAACCGGGCGCCGGAACGCCTGCATCAACTGGTCGGCATCGCCCCAGATTTCGGAGTCAAATCCGCTTTTTCCGGCATCGAACGTGCCGACGACCTGCCATTCGCGCTGGCCAAACCACAGCGTCTCGCCGATACCGGCGCCCTTGAAACGCCCGGCGGCATTGCGGCCGGCGATCATTTCGGACGCGCCGGGCCGGAACATCCGCCCCGCGATGATCTTTACCTGCGGCCGCAGCGCCAGCCCTCTGGGGGCGATGCCACGGACCATGACGTTGGTCGGCTTGTCGGAAGCGCGCTTGTTCAGATTGACCAGCACTATCGTCTCTTTCGACACCATGCGCTCGCCGTCGGCGCCGAACGCAACCTCCGGCTGGCTTTCGATCAACGCGGCCTGTGCGCGGTCGACCGCGCTTTACACCTCGGTCTGCGCCGAACGCCGGATCACGACCACGTTGTCGTACGACCCCGTATCGACCAGCGTCTTGCGCAAGCCCTCCTCCAGCATCAGCACCGTCGCGAATACGAACACGACCAGCGCCATGCCGCCGGCGGTCAGCAGCGTCGTCAGCTTGCGCGTCCACAGGTTGCGCAACGTGTACGAAAACGGGATCTTCATCAGCCGATGTTGCGCAGTCCGTCGACGATGCGGATGTGCGCGGCGCGCATGCAGGGCACCAGCGCGGCGACTGCGCCGACGATCAGTCCCGCGGCAATCTGCATGTAAAGCGTTTCCGCATGCACGTTGAATACGGGCAGGAACTTGCCCATCGCCTTGCCGAATCCATTGGCAACCGGGAACGTGAGCGCGATGCCGACGACCGCCCCAAAACCGGCGATCACCAGCGATTCACCGAATATCAGCAAGGTCAGGTGCCACGG
>JBDSSV010000016.1:0-3529 GCA_039928535.1 Burkholderiales bacterium | reverse complement strand
CTTCTTCGACAACACGTGCGTCATCGCCGCCGTCAGCGTCGTCTTGCCGTGGTCAACGTGACCGATCGTCCCTACGTTCACGTGCGGCTTCGTGCGCTCAAATTTGCCTTTTGCCATATCGGTTCCTTGTTACTTTTTAGAGCTCTTGTCGGAGCTGTCGCGATTGATAATGCCCTCAGCGATGTTCTTCGGCGCCTCGGTATAGTGCTTGAATTCCATCGTGTAGGTCGCGCGGCCCTGCGTTGCCGAGCGCAGCGACGTCGAGTAGCCGAACATTTCAGCGAGCGGTACTTCCGCCTTGATGACCTTTACGCCGGCGATCTCGTCCATGCCCTGGATGATGCCGCGGCGCGACGACAGGTCGCCGACCACGTTGCCCATGAAATCCGGAGGCGTCTCGACTTCGACCGCCATCATCGGCTCGAGTATGGTCGGGCTCGCGCGGCGCATGCCTTCCTTGAACGCCATCGACGCGGCCATCTTGAACGCATTTTCATTCGAGTCGACTTCGTGGTACGAACCGTCGAACAGCGTGACCTTGACATCGACCACCGGGAAGCCGGCGAGCACGCCTGCGGGCAACGTATCGATGAGGCCTTTTTCTACTGCCGGAATATATTCGCGCGGCACCGAGCCGCCTTTGATCGCATCGACGAATTCGAAACCTTTGCCGTGTGCCTGCGGCTCAACCTTCAGCACGACGTGGCCGTACTGGCCGCGACCACCCGATTGCTTGATGAATTTGCCTTCGACTTTGTCGCAGGATTTCTTGATCGTCTCGCGGTACGCGACCTGCGGCTTGCCGACCGAGGCTTCGACGCCAAATTCACGGCGCATGCGGTCGACGATGATTTCCAAATGCAGCTCGCCCATGCCGGCGATGATGGTCTGGCCCGATTCCTCGTCACTGCGCACGCGGAACGACGGGTCTTCCTGCGCCAGGCGGTTCAACGCAATGCCCATCTTTTCCTGATCGGGCTTGGTCTTCGGCTCGACGGCCTGCGAAATGACCGGCTCCGGGAATATCATCCGCTCAAGGATGATGATTTTCTGCGGGTCGCACAGCGTCTCGCCGGTCGTCGCTTCTTTGAGGCCGACCGCGGCCGCGATGTCGCCCGCGCGCACTTCCTTGATTTCCTCGCGCGTGTTCGCGTGCATCTGCAGCAGGCGCCCGATCCGCTCCTTGCGGCCCTTGATCGGGTTGTAAATCGTATCGCCCGAATTGACCACGCCCGAATACACGCGGAAGAAAATCAGCTGGCCGACGTAGGGGTCGGTCGCAATCTTGAACGCGAGGCCCGCAAACGGCTCTTCGTCGCTCGCCGTGCGTTCTGTCGGCTTGTCGGAACCATCCACGCCCTTAACTGGCGGAATATCGACCGGTGCCGGCAGATAGTCAATGACGCCGTCGAGCATCGCCTGCACGCCCTTGTTCTTGAACGCCGAGCCGCACAACATCGGCACGATCTCGTTGTGGATCGTGCGCGTGCGCAGGCCGAGCTTCACTTCCTCGACCGACAGGCTGCCTGCCTCGATGTACTTGTTCATCAGCTCTTCGTTCGCTTCGGCCGCGCTCTCGACCATCTTGTCGCGCCATTCCTGCGCCTGATTCTTGAGATTGGCGGGAATATCGCGCAGCTCGAATTTCATGCCTTGGGTCGAATCGTCCCAGTAGATCGCTTTCATGCGCACGAGGTCTATGACGCCCTCGAACTTTTCCTCAGCGCCGATTGGAATCTGGATCGGCACGGGATTGGCCTTCAGGCGCGACTTCATCTGGTCGAACACCTTGAAGAAGTCGGCGCCCTGACGGTCCATCTTGTTGACGAACGCAAGCCGCGGCACGCCGTACTTGACGGCTTGGCGCCACACGGTTTCGGACTGCGGCTGAACGCCGCCGACCGCGCAATAGACCATGCACGCGCCGTCGAGCACGCGCAAACTACGCTCAACTTCAATCGTGAAATCGACGTGCCCCGGCGTGTCTATGATGTTGATGCGGTGCTCGGGATAGTTGTTGTCCATCCCTTTCCAGAAGCAGGTCGTCGCTGCGGAAGTAATCGTGATCCCGCGCTCCTGTTCCTGCTCCATCCAGTCCATCACCGCGGTGCCATCATGCACTTCGCCGATCTTGTGCGAGACGCCGGTATAGAACAACACGCGTTCAGTGGTCGTGGTTTTACCCGCGTCAATGTGCGCACTGATGCCGATGTTGCGATAGCGCTCGATGGGGGTTTTACGGGGCACTTAGAATAAACCGCTGACAGTTATAACTGAATCAAAACCGGTAATGTGAGAATGCTTTGTTAGCTTCCGCCATACGGTGCACTTCCTCGCGCTTTTTCATTGCGCCGCCGCGGCCTTCCGCCGCTTCGGCGAGCTCGCCCGCCAGACGCGCGCCCATGGATTTTTCACCGCGACTGCGCGCCGCATCGCGCAACCAGCGCATTGCGAGCGCAGTGCGGCGAATGGGGCGCACTTCGACCGGTACCTGGTAGTTGGCGCCGCCAACACGGCGGCTTTTCACTTCTACCATCGGCTTGACGTTATTGACCGCGGTCGTGAAGACTTCCAGCGGATCTTTGCTGGTCTTCTTCTTGATCTGCTCGAGCGCGTTGTAAATAATGCCCTCGGCTATGGATTTCTTGCCAGCCTGCATCAGCACATTGACGAATTTGGCGACATCAACGCTCGAGTACTTGGGATCCGGAAGGATCTCGCGTTTGGGTATCTCTCTACGACGTGGCATGTTATTTCTCTATCCTGTTTAACTGACGGCGCGCTGTTACGCGGCCTTTGGACGCTTGGCGCCGTACTTGGAGCGGCTCTGTTTGCGGTCTTTCACGCCGGCGGTATCCAGACTGCCGCGTACGATGTGGTAGCGCACGCCTGGCAAGTCCTTGACGCGGCCGCCGCGGATCAGCACCACCGAGTGCTCCTGCAGATTATGGCCTTCACCCCCGATGTAGCTCGTCACCTCGAAACCGTTGGTAAGGCGCACGCGCGCCACTTTACGCAGTGCCGAGTTCGGCTTCTTCGGCGTGGTCGTGTAGACCCTCGTGCAGACCCCCCGCTTTTGCGGGGATCCGGCCAGTGCGGGCACCTTCGATTTGGTCGGCTTGGCGGCGCGCCCTTGGCGCACTAACTGATTGACGGTAGGCATGTTTTCCTGGGTTCCAAAAACAAACCGGGTCGGCGCCTCGCTCGCCATGAATGGCTGATGGGCCGGCCCGGGTGCAAAAAAGAGGCCGGATTATAAAGAGCTTTTCAAATCTGAGTCAAGGCTTGCGACACATTGACGGCGAGCCCGAAGCGCTCCCGGATTCAGGGCTTTGGGTCCTTCACGAAGCCGAATCGGGCTGCTGGACGACCGGGAACTTTCCAGCCTCGCGGAGCAGGTGTCGGAGGGGGGCGTACGGATCGGATCGATCACCCTGCCGGTAGGCGCGATTGACAGCAGGGTCATCGAGGCCCTATTCGGCTTCGTGAAGGACCCAAAGCCCTGAAACCGGGGTCGCTTCGAGCTCGC
>JBDSSV010000015.1:0-2735 GCA_039928535.1 Burkholderiales bacterium | reverse complement strand
GCTGCTGCTGTTCGGCGGCGCGATCCTGCTCGCGGGTACGGTCAAGGCGCGCAAGAGCGCGCGCCACGCGACGTCCGACTGGATGGAAATCGAGAAGCAGCGCGGCATCTCCGTTACGAGCTCGGTGATGCAGTTTGAATATGCCGACCATACGGTCAATTTGCTAGACACTCCGGGCCACCAGGATTTTTCGGAAGATACCTACCGCGTGTTGACCGCGGTCGATGCGGCAGTGATGGTTATCGATGCCGCGAAAGGTGTTGAAACGCAGACTATCAAGTTGCTGGAAGTCTGCCGCCTGCGTGCGACGCCCATCATTACATTCGTGAACAAGATGGACCGCGAAGTCCGCGAGCCAGTCGCTTTGCTCGAGGAAATCGAGTCGGTGCTGAAAATCGACTGCGCGCCCGTGAGTTGGCCGATAGGGATGGGCAAGAGTTTTCGCGGCGTGTTCGACTTGCGCGAGGACCGCCTCGTGCGCTTTACGCCGGGCGAAGAGCGCCGCCACGATGACAGCGAGAATATAGTGGGCATCGATAATCCGCGCCTCGACGAGTTGTTCCCTGACGAGATGGCTTTTCTGCGCCGCGACGTGGAACTGATACGGGGCGCGAGCTCGCCGTTCGAACTCGAGGAATTTCTGGCCGGCCGCCAATCGCCGGTGTTTTTCGGCTCGGGCATCAATAATTTCGGCGTGCAGGAGATCCTGCGCGCGCTTGTCGAATGGGCGCCGCCGCCGCAGCCGCGCGACGGCGGTGCCCGCGAAGTGTATCCGGCCGAGGCGCCATTCAGCGGCTTCGTGTTCAAGATCCAGGCCAACATGGATCCCAAGCACCGCGACCGCATTGCGTTCTTCCGCGTGTGCTCGGGGCGTTACGTCCCGGGTATCAAAGTGCATCATGCGCGGATAGATCGCGAGATGAAGCTCGGCAATGCGCTGACTTTCATGGCGAACGAGCGTGTCCGCAGCGAGGACGCGGTGGCCGGCGACATTATCGGTATCCATAATCATGGCCAGTTGCAGATCGGCGACACGCTGACCGAAGGCGAGGCGCTCGGCTACAAGGGCATTCCTTATTTCGCGCCGGAATTGTTTCGCCTCGCTCGCGCACGCGATCCTTTCAAGGCCAAGCAGTTGCAAAAAGGACTGCAGGAACTGGGCGAAGAGGGCGCAATCCAGGTGTTTGACACAGGCAACTCGCTGCTACTCGGTGCGGTTGGCACGCTGCAGTTCGAAGTCGTAGCTCAGCGCCTGCAAAGTGAATACAAAGTTGACGCCGTCTATGACGCGGCGAGTATTCATACCGCGCGCTGGCTCACGTTTCCGGACGAAACCGTGCGCAAGAATTTCGAGAAAGAGCTCGCTATCAATATGGCGAGCGACGTCGACGACAACCCGGTCTATCTCGCACCGAATAAATACAATCTGCAGCTCGCGATGGAGCGCTGGCCACAAGTCGGTTTCCACGATACGCGCGAACACGGGCAGAAACTCGTGCACTAAAGCCGGAGCAGAGACGATGAAACTCGGTTTTTTCACGATGCCGATGCACCCGCCGGAGCGCAATTACACGCAGACGCTCAAGGAAGACCGCGCAGCGGTGCTGCTGGCCGACGAGCTCGGCTACAGCGAAGCCTATATCGGCGAGCATGTGACGGACATTTGCGAGTCCATCCCGTCTTGCCTCGCGTTCATCGCCAGTGTTGCCCACGCCACGAAGCAGATCAGGCTCGGCAGCGGCACCGTCAATTTGCCGAATAATCATCCGGCGCAGGTCGCTGCGGTGGTCGCAATGATTGATCACATGCTCGAAGGGCGTTTCCAGTTCGGCATCGGGCCCGGCGGCCTGCGTTCCGACATGGAGATGATGGGCAACCTCGAACGCGACCGCAATGCGATGTTCGTCGAATCGATCAACCAGATACTCGCGATGTGGAGCGGCGATGCGCCGTACAACATCAAGGGGCAATTCTGGAACATCACGACCGAGCAGACGATGATTCCCGACGTGGGGCAGGGCGTGATGCTGAAGCCGTACCAGCAACCGCATCCGCCTATTGTCGTGACGGCGGTGGTGCCGCATTCCAAAGGGCTGGTGGAATCGGCGAAGCGCGGCTGGCAGCCGATCTCCGCGAATTTCCTGCAACCGGTATGGGCGAAAACGCACTGGCCCAAGCATGAACAGGGTTGCGTGGAAAGTGGCCGCCAGTCCGACCGCAGCCACTGGCGTGTGTGCAAAAGCGTATTCGTCGCCGATGACGATGCGGCCGCGCGGCGCTACGCCAAAGATCCCCAAGGCCCATACGGTTTTTATTATTGGAACCTGCTGACCAAACGCACGGGCCACGGCAACGTTGATATTTTCAAGCGCGACCTCGCGATGCCGAATTCAGCCGTCACGATTGAATACCTGCTCGACACGCTAGTTATTTGCGGCAGTGTCGATAGCGTCGTCGAGCAGATTCTCGCGTTCCGCGAAACTGTCGGCGATTTCGGCACGCTGCTCTATGCTGGCCACGACTGGGCCGACGTCAAGCTTGCCCGCCGCTCGATGGAGCTGATGGCAGAGCAGGTGATGCCCAAGGTCAACGCGGCGATCGGCGAAGTCCCGCGCGCCGCCTGATCAGGCCGCGGACAGCAGGTCCGGTATTCCACACTCCAGCGCAAGCAAAGCGCGTTTGCGCTCGAGGCCGCCCGCATAGCCGGTAAGGCTGCCGTCCGCGCCGACGATGCG
>JBDSSV010000014.1:0-6018 GCA_039928535.1 Burkholderiales bacterium | reverse complement strand
CAGCACCAGCCTCGTCGGCACGAACCGCGGACGGCTGCCGGCGATTGCACTGCCCGAGGCGTGGGGAGCCAACGCCAGCGTCGCGCTTCCGGGCTGGTTTATTCCGAACAACTGGCACAACGTGATTTATTACAGCGTCGCCAGGCAGAACACCGCTGGCGGTGGCGCCGCCTGTACAACGTGTTCGGCGAGTGCGACATTGTCTCTCGATGGCGCGGCGGGTGTGAGCGCGCTGTTTTTCACGCCGGGTACGCCGCCGGCGGGAATTAACCGACCCTCCACTAATGTCGCTGATTATCTGCTCGATGCGCAGAACAACGACAACAGCGATGACGTGTACGTGACGCCGGCACCGACACCAACCGACCGCAACCGCATCACGACCGTGACCTCGGTCGCCACCACAGCCCAATGCGCGACGAATGCGGCGATTTTGATCGCTAATGCCGATTGCAATCCAACGGGAGGCGGGTGGGCAAATGTCAAACCGGCGTGCCAGGCGGCGGCGACCGCCCTCCAAGCGTGCAGTTGCGCGGCGGCGGCGACTGTCATGGTCACGCCGCCTTGCGGCAACAACGGTAACCCGCCGCAGTGCCAGGCCGCGGTGGGTATATTGCAGGCGTGCAATATATGAGATCCATTCGATTCCTGCGGCAGGCAAGCGGATTTACCATGGTCGAGCTCGCGATCTCGATATTCGTCGTCGCGATATTGTTGAGCGGCCTACTGGTGCCGCTGACGACGCAGGTCACGCAGCGCAAAACCGGCGACGCGCAAAAAGCGCTCGAAGACGTCAAGGAAGCTTTGTATGGTTACGCGATGTCCCGTGGGCGACTGCCATGTCCGGCGACGGCGGCGAGCAACGGCATCGAAAGCCCCGTTAACGGCGGTGCATGCACGACCGCCTACGGGTTTGTGCCGGCGGTGACGCTGGGCCTGTCCGGAACGGACGCGCAGGGCTACGCGATCGATACCTGGGGCACGCGCATCCGCTATGCAGTTACAACGTCTAACGCGAACGCTTTCACGACGACCAATGGCATGCGCACTGCTGGAATGGGCGCGCTTTTACCCGATTTGTACGTGTGCGCCACCGCCACGGGGATTACCGCGACGACTTGCGGCACGGCGACCATGCTCGTGGGATCGGCCCCGGCTGTGATTCACTCGCTGGGTCCGAACTGGGCGACCGGCGGTGGGGGCGCGGATGAAGCCGCGAATCTGAACAACGATCCGATATTCGTTTTTCACTTGCGCACCGCTGCAGGCGCGAACGGAGAATTCGACGATATCGTGACCTGGTTGTCGACGAATGCGCTCACGAGCCGCATGGTGATGGCAGGACAACTGCCGTAAGTGGGGTGTCTGCCTCCCAACCCGGGTCGGACCATGCTATGTCTTGGCACGCACGAACACCGGCACGCTTGAGCCGGGCGCGCTTGCTCGAGCGGTTTTCGAAATCGACATCGAGCATTGCCCGCAATATGGCGGCGACTTGAAGATCATCGCTGCCCCTTCGTCAGGCTCAGGACTGGCGTCGAGAAGCCCGCCGTGATTTGTCAGAATACTCACGCATCTGGGCTTGCCTGCGAATAAAGGGGCCAGGCTTAGGTAAGGGAACGCGCATCATGCTTATTACCCGCAATTGGATTTTCACTGGCTCGATCGATGTTGATCTGGACAGGGTCAAAATCAAATTTTGTGTGGCATTGATAGCTTTGTGCGCATTCGTTTCTTCTTATTCGTAAAGTGCAATTTTAGGCGCATACGAAGCGGCCGGCGTCAAGCCACGATGAACGCATCGCCCTCGCTTCGCTCGTCCAGATTCCAGTCAGACGCCGGGTGCTCCGCCGTCATTTAATCGCGGCCGAAATCGTAAGCCTTCTTGTAAGCCTGATACCAATCCATCGTCTGTTTGTCGCCCGGAAGGTGCGCGGCCAGATACCCGAGCGCAGCGAGCATCTTTTCGGCGCGCGAGTCATTGAGGTAGAGATCCACCAGCCGCCAGCGGTACTCCAGCGTGTCCGGCGAGAGCGCGGCGGCCTTTTCGTAGAGTTCGATCGCCGGCGTAAGCCAGTTCATTTCGAACAGATAAAGGTCGCCCAGCCTGGCATATTGCGCGGCCACCTTCGGCTCGGCACGAATTTTTTCCTCGCCGGCCTGCAACGCCGCAGCCAGCGAAAACGGATACGTGGGCAATTTTGGCGTGTGCGCGTGATCGCCGTAAATCGCGCGTTCCATATTCGGCACGTGCTGAACGCGCAACCCGGCGAGAAAGGGATTGTCGGCGTACTTGACGTAAAAATTAACATTGTCTTCGAAGCGGTGAAAATACGTCCACCCCTTCGCCTCGTCCACGTACCACAGGGCATCCGTGGCCCGGCGCAGCACTATCGGCAGATTGGATTTATCCGGCCCGGGGATGGCGAGCGCGAGATCGTCCGCAAAGATCAGCCGGTAAGCGCCGCCCGCCGTGAAAAATTCGTGGATGCGCTTTTGCTGCTCTTCGTTGCGCGGCACCACTGCGCGAAAGATGCGGCTGCCATCCGTCAATAGTGGCAACCGCGGATCGCCGACGCCTGCCGCGAGCGAAGCCAGATATCGTTGCACGGATTCGTCGGCATGCCGCGATGGCGAGAACTGGCTTAAACGGGCGTCGGGCAAACTGCGGATCGCGCGTTGATAGTCGTCGAGCGTGCGCCGGTAGCCGTGCGCGAGCGCGCCGGCGCCGCCCGACAGGAATTCTGCGGTCAGCCATTGCGGCCGCGACATGTCCCCGGCAGCACTGCTCGAGCCCATGCCGAGCAGGTTAGTGGTAATGATAAGTTCAGATATGAAATCCTGCGGCAACTCGGACAGCATATAGGTCTTGGCCGCTTCTTCGAGGCGCCGGCAGAATGCGTCGGGGATGTCGCCTTCAAGCGGGTAGGAAACCTCGATCTTCAGCAGATTTTCTTTCTGTGAATAGAGATACAGGATGCCTTTGCCGTTGCGCCGCGCGCCTATCCGCAACTGGGTGAAAAGCTCGGTCGCGGTCTGCTCGATGGTTTTTGACGGCGGCAGCGACGGCAGGAGTATCAGCGCGTTTTCAATGCCGGACTTTTTCTCCGCGAGCTTCAGACTCATCCGGAACGCGAGATCGAAGTCATGCCCGTCCGTCTTGTTGATCAAGACGTACTCGGGACGTTGCGGAGCACGGGCCTGGTGCCATGCGAAGCCGCCGGCAATTACTGCCAGCGCGCCGACGCACGAAATGACGAGCCTTTTCTTCAGGGACTTCAGAAATTTCCAAACAGCGCAGTTTTTTTCCGGTCCGCGGAATAATTGACCAGAAACGGCTCCGTCGAAGCCGGATTGAGACCGAAGATCGAGCGATCGGCGCCCTGGTTCTTGAGCACGACGACCGGCGTTTCCTGGCCCCCAAACAAACGGAAAATTCCGGCCGCGTGCTGATGCGTATCGTCAAGAACCACGAACGGAAATTCGCTTTCTGCCGGAGAATAGAGCCCGAGTACCAGGCGGTTGCGTCCCTGTGTGTCGAAGAAAAAAAGACCGGGACCTCCATCCGGCGACATCGCAAGCTCTGCGCGTACTTTGCCCTTCGCATCGAGCATTCGTATGCGGCTCACGGAAATCACATCCTGTGTTGTTGCGGCGGCCGCCCGCGGCATGATCGCACTGCGGTCGAAGTTGATGAGAACGTAGGCGCCGAGCAGTCCACCGATGAATCCCGACAGCACACCTGCAAAATAAGTCTTGTTCATGGTGACTGCACTCCTTTGAGATTGGAACGAACCAGGCGATTGGAACGAACCAGGCCGCCCCGATTTAGTTCACTGCTTCGCCAATCCCGCGCTTCGCGCAATCGCGCCATACTTTTCAATATCCGCTTTCAGCAATTCCCTGAGCTCCTCAGACGTGCCCGGCCACGCATCGACACCTTGAGCTGCAAGCCGTTCACGCAGCCCCGGATCTTCCAGCGCTTTCACCAATTCACGATTCAGCCGAGAGACGATTTCCGGCGGTGTTGCCGCGGGCGCGAACATGCCGTACCACAGCGGCATCGTGAAGCCGGGGACGCCGGCTTCTATTCCCGTCGGCACGTTGGGGAGCGCGGCGATGCGCTGATCGGTGAGCACCGCGAGCGCGCGCACCTTGCCGGTTTTGATCTGCGGCAGCGCGGTGGAGACCGGCATCACGACTTCATCGACTTCGCCGCCCATCATCGCCGTCATCGCCTGGGTGACTCCTTTGTACGGCACATGGACGATATTGATTTTCTCGAGGTGCTTGAGCAGCTCGTTGGCGAGGTGGTTCGTCGTGCCGGCCCCGCCGGAGCCGAAGTTGAGTTTGCCGGGTTGCTTTTTCGCAAGGCTGATGAACTCGCGCAAAGTCTTGGCCGGTACCGATGGATGCACGAGCAGGATGTTCGGCGTCGACGTCAGCCGCGCGACGGGTGCTAAATCCTTGATCGGGTCGTAGCCGGCGTTCAAATAGAGCGACGGACTGACGGCGATGCTCGATGTCGCGATGACCATCGTGTAGCCGTCAGGCGGCGCCTTGGACGCGAATCCGATTCCGAGATTGCCGCCGGCGCCGGGCCGATTGTCCGCCACCACCTGCTCGCCGACCTGCTCGGAGAGTTTCTGGCCGATCATGCGGCCCACGATGTCGCTCGCCGACCCGGCGGGAAAGCCGACGACCAGGCGGATCGGCTTGGATGGGAACGCTTGTGAGATCGCATGCGTATTTAGCAGCGCGAGCAAGGCAGCAATAACAGCTTTACGTATCGAATCCATTGATCCTCCTTTGTGCGGTAGCCGATTTTATGTTTCATATTAGAACAAATAATCGCGGTCGCATCATGATTAAATCGCGGCCGCCGGACTGCCCCCGACGGTGTAATAATAAGTGGGGGTGCGGGTTAAAAGAAAGCGGAGGAGGGGACGATGTTCAACACTAAGCTGTGCCAGCGCTCATTGCTCGCATTCGCAGCCCTGATCGGCGTGACGGCTGCCGATGCCCAGGATTTCCCGACGCGTCCCGTCCGCATCATCGTTCCGTTCCCGCCCGGCGGCGGTACGGATGTATTCGCGCGTATTCTTGGCGTGCGCCTGCAGGAGGCATTCGGCCAGACGGTGTTCGTCGACAATCGCGCCGGCGCTGGCAGCAACATCGGCACTGAGCTGGTCGCGAAGAGCGCGCCCGACGGCTACAACTTGCTGTTCACGACAACGGCGGTGGCCGTCAATGTCACGCTGTTTCCGAAGGTGCCGTTTAACTCCCGCAAAGACCTGGTGCCGATAACGCAGGCTGGCTCGACTATGAGCGTTCTTTGCGTTCATCCTTCGGTGCCGGCGCGCAGGGTGCAGGAACTGGTCGCGCTCGCGAAACGCACGCCGGGCGGGCTCAACTTCGCTTCGAACGGCGCCGGCGCATCGAGCCATCTGGCGGGCGTCATGTTCGCGAACATTGCGGGCGCCCCGCTCACGCATATTCCGTACAAAGGCGCGGCGCCGGCCATCAACGCGCTGATCAGCGGTGAAGTCGAAGTCGCATTCCCCGGCGTGAACAGCGTGATGCCGATGCTGCGTATCGGCAAGGTGCGCGCGCTGGCGGTGACCACCGTGAAGAGGTCGGCGGTGGTGCCAGACCTGCCGACGCTCGATTCAATCTACCCGGGCATAGACGTCGATCAATGGTTCCTGATGTTCGCGTCGGCGGGAACGCCTGCCGGAATCATTGCACGCCTGAACGCGGAAACCGTGAAAGGCCTGCAGCACCCCGACGTCAAAGCTTTCATGGCCCGTGAAGGCATCGACCCCGTCGGCAGTTCGCCGGCGGAAGCAGCGGCGTTCTTCGAGCGTGAGATCGTCAAGTTCACCAACCTTCTGAAGATTGCAGGAATCAAGCCGGAGTGAGGGCGGGATTCAGTTCGCAGTTAGAGGTTGGCGGGCGCGGGTCGTGTCAGCGCCGCTTGACGATAGCGAGGCGCTTCGCGTTCGCAACGGCGCGCTT
>JBDSSV010000013.1:0-2819 GCA_039928535.1 Burkholderiales bacterium | reverse complement strand
CGATCTTCGCTCCCCTGCGTACTTGCCGTTAATGCGCAGTACCGGGACCGGGCGATCTAATGCTTCCCACCCCACTACAACTCTATTCTGCGACATACAAGGACCGAGGTGGGGATGGGTACATTGATATACGATCGCCCCCATCCCCATCCCGACCTTCCCCTTGAAGGGGAAGGTGAGAATAGCGCTACGCGTATTGAACTGAATTAATCTGCTTTCATATTCGTGGCCTTGATGACCTTGGCCCACTTCGCGATATCGGCGCGGATGAGCGCGGCAAATTGCGCGGGCGGCATGCCGATGGGCTCGGCGCCGCCGTTGATGAGCAGTGTGGCGGTTTCGGGCCTGTGCAACGCGGCGCTGGATTCGCGATAGAGCCTGTCGGATATCGCCGCCGGCAGGCGCGCGGGGGCGCAGAGGCCATGCCAGCCTTCCGACTCGTAGCCGGGCAGGCCCGATTCAGCGACGGTCGGCAGGCTCGGCAGCAGCTGCGAGCGTTTCGCGTTGGTGACGGCGAGCGCGCGCAAGCGGCCCGATTTCACATGCGGCATGACCGCGGGTGCGCTGATGAATGAAAGTTGCACTTGTCCGGCGAGCAGGTCGACCGCAGCGGGCGCACCGCCTTTATAAGGAATGTGCACGATATTGACGCCGGCCATGCTCTTGAACAACTCGGCGGCGAGATGCGTCGGTGTGCCGTTGCCGGTGGATGCATACGAGAGCTCGCCGGGTTTGGCCCTGGCGAGCGCGATCAATTCCGCGACCGAGCGTGCGGGCACGGCCGGATTAACGACGAGGATGCTGGTGATGATCGCGAGCATCGTCACCGGCGTAAAGTCGCGCACGAAATCGTACGGCAGACCGGGCACCAGCGTCGCGTTGATCGTGTTGCCGGTCGAGCACGCGAGCAGCGTGTAGCCATCCGGCGCCGCCTTGGCGACGAGATCGGCGCCTATCGTGCCGCCGGCGCCCCCTCGATTGTCGATGACGACCGGTTGCTTGAGTGATTCGTTCAGACGCGGCGAGATCGCGCGTATGGTGATATCCACCGGGCCGCCGGCGGGATAGGGGACGACGATGCGGATGGGGCGCGCGGGGTAGTCAGCGGCAAACGTTTTTGCCACAGAGATCACAAAGATCACAGAGGAAAAACAGATCACAGTGACTCGAGTCAATTTCAGCTTTTGCATTTTCGCTGTTCCTTTGTGGCTCGCCGTGTTTCTTTTCCATTGTTCACGATAGTTTCTTAATCTACCGTCGCTCCGGAAATCTTCACGACCTTGCCCCACTTGATGATTTCGCTGTGCAGGTAAGCGGCGAATTCCGCCGGCGTTATGGTGACGCCTTCGACGCCGTCGCCGGCGAGGCGCTGCGCGACATCCGGTAGCCGCATCAGCTTGTTGATTTCGCCGTTGAGCTTGGCGATAAGGTCTTTCGGTGTCGCCGCAGGCGCGAAGGCGCCGTACCAGCCGCTTGCTTCGAAGCCGGGAATCGTTTCCGCGACCGTCGGCAGTTCGGGTACCGCGCTCGAGCGTATCGCGCTGGTGACCGCAATCGCGCGCAGCTTGCCGGATTTCACGTGCGGCATCGCGGAGAGCATGTTGTTGAACATCAGCGAGACTTGGCCGGCGAGCAGATCGATGGTCGCGGGTGCCGCGCCTTTGTACGGAATGTGCGTGAGCTTGACGCCCGCCATCATGTTGAAGAGTTCGCCCGCGAGATGCGGCATGCCGCCGGTACTGGCCGACGCGTAATTGATCTGGCCGGGGCGGCTCTTCGCGAGCGCGATCAGCTCTTTGACGGTCTTCACCGGCAAGGTCGGATGCACGACGAGAATGAAAGGTGCGGCAGCGATGAGCGCGACCGGCGCGAGGTCTTTCTCCGCGTCGTACGGCATCTTCGGATACACGCTTGGCGTGACGGCGTACGTAATCGGCACCGTCAGCAGCGTGTAGCCGTCCGGCGGCGCTTTGACGACGAGCTCGGCGCCTATCATGCCGCTCGCGCCGGGCCGGTTGTCGACGATCACCTGCTGGCCGAGCGCCGACGTAAGTTTTTGCGCAACCGTGCGCGCGATCACGTCAGTCGGGCCGCCGGGCGGATAGCCGACGATGATGCGCACGGGCTTCACGGGATACGTCTGTGCGAGCGTCGGCGCGCAAGCGAAGGCGGCATAGATAGCAAACGCTATTCTCACCTTCCACTTCAAGGGGAAGGCCGGGATGGGGTGGATCAGGCGCGCATAAATTACCCCATCGCCACCTCGTTCCTCCCCTTGAAGGGGAGGATGAGAACGGGGCCACGCGTATCTACTTGTGCGCATCAACGAATTCCTTTGCCGCTTTTGCGCACACATCGGGCAGCGCACCCGCGGCATGCCACGCATCGCTCTCGAGCACGATCAATTTCGAGCCGGGGATTTTCGTCTGCCATTCTTTGTAGCTGTCGGCGGTGCGCAGGCCGCTGCCGGTCGTTGAGAATATCAGCGTCGGACATTGAATCTTCACGACATCGGCGCGGATGTCCATACCCGGCACCCAGCGCAGATAGCCGTACATGGTCGAGGCGGCGGTTTTGCTCTGGATGGTGTTTACCCACCAGTCGACTTCCGCCTGCGAGGCTTTGGTACCGAGCCGGCCCTGCATCGTTTGCTGCGCCCATTTGAGCATGCCGACTTTTTCAATATCTTTGATCCAGCCGGTCGCGGCCTGCGGGCCGACGACGGGCGGCGTGACGCCGACCAGCGTCTTGATGAGCTTCGGATATTCCGCCGCGAGCATCAGCGCCATCGAGCCGCCGCTTTTGGCGCCGATCAGATG
>JBDSSV010000012.1:0-4005 GCA_039928535.1 Burkholderiales bacterium | reverse complement strand
GTCTGGCAGCAGCGGCCGATCATTTCGCATCTCATGCTTACGGACGCGAACGTGGATATGGAAAGGCGCGCCGATGGATTGCGCAACTGGCGGCTCGTCGATCCCGAAGATCGCGGCCCCGGCAAAGTGCGGGTTCTGACTTTGCAGGCGGAACGGACGAAGCTCCGGTTCCTGAATGAAGCAATCGAACTCGATATGATGGCCCAAGCGACGCCTGCCGAAACTGCGTCGCAGCCGAAGGGGAAAGATGCGCTGCCGAGCCGGCTCACGTTCGATGGCAGTTATCACGGCGAGCGTTTCGTGGCCGCGGGGTTCGCGGGCAGCGTATTGAGTTTTCGCGAATCCGGACTGTCGTTTCCGTTGCGTGGACACTTGATCTCCGGCAAGACCCGCATCGACGTCGATGGCATGTTTGCCGACATTTTCGATCCCGGTGCGATCGACGCGACAGTGCGGGTCGCCGGCCCTTCGCTGTCCCGCATCCATCCGTTCCTTGCTTTTCAGCCGCCCGTCTCGCGCCCTTACGTGCTGGAGGCGCAGATCAAGCAAGGGGACAAGGCCTATACGTTTGCGAAATTACATGGGAAAGTAGGCGACACGGACATTGCAGGCGAGGCGACCTACGACCGTAATGCGGAGCGACCCGTCGCCAAGGTTTCCCTGCGCAGTGAGGTCGCCGATCTGGCCGACATCATTTTTCTGACCGGCGCTGATTATCGCGCCAACGGGTCATTTGCGCATGCTGACACGGGGCGGGCCCGGGCGCGAGCAGGTGTGGCCGCTGCGGCACCCAAACGGGCTGCGCCCGGCAAGCGCATGCGCGCCTTCGATGCGCACTTGCAACTGCAACTGAAAAAACTGAAAGCGGCCGCCGTTCCCATGCTTGAGAGCTTGCGGCTGGCAGCGGATCTTGTTGACGGCACGCTGAAAGTGACGGAACTGGATTTAGGCATCGCCGGTGGCCATATCACTGGAGCGCTGGATTACGACGGCACGGTCGCGCACGCAAGTCTGGATGCTCGCAATATCCGGCTCGAACGCTTCGTGCCCACGCCGCCGTCGAGCACGACCAGCACCGGCGCGATCCGGGCGCGCCTTAGAATGACGGGGCACGGCGATTCCGTTACTTCCGTACTCGCGAGTGCCAAAGGTGAGGTTGCGGCGATCGTTGAAGGCGGGCGAATTTCCAACCTGGTCGATGCAAAGCTGGGCCTGAATGTCGGCAAGATCATCGGGCTGAAATTTCGCGGCGACCGCGATATCGAACTCACTTGCGGCGCGGCAGCATTCGACTTCAATAATGGAATCGGCAAATCGCAGGTCGTTTTGCTCGAAACCGAGCAGACGCATACCGATGGGGCAGGCACTATAGACTTGCGCGAGCGGAACATCGATTTGCTGTTGACGCCGCAGCCGAAAAACCCCGGGTTTCTCACCTTGAACTCGTCGATTCACGTGCAGGGGCCTTTGCACAAACCGGGTTTCAAAATCGAGGAGCGTGTGCCGCTCGCGCCCGCGGGAATCGTCGCCCCGCCGGCCGCCGTCGCTGCGATCTTTCGTCCCTTGCTCGAAACCCGTCAAGCGGGTGGTCAGTGCGCGGCCGTGCTAAATGCGCAGGGAGTGCAAACGCGGGCGGTGGTCGTCAAGAAATAGCGACGAGACAAGTTTTTCGCTGGCTTCTCCTCAATCGCCGCGCCCGGCGCCCCCGCCGCCGAAGCGGCCACCCAGGCCTATGGTCAAGGCGCTGAAGAAACCCTGTCGCGCCGCCCACCACAGTATCCCGCCGAGCGATCCGCCACCGGCGGCTGCCTGCGCGATGCGACCCTGGAGATCTTCGCCGAGGACGGCCTGCACGAGCAGGAGCAGACCGAATGGCAGCGCGATCAGCAGCGCGATACCCACCAGCCATAGCGACCAGCGCGTTGAGCCGTCGCGCGTGCGTTCGCGCGAGCCGAGCAATAGCGAGAGCGCGATGAGCGCCGTAAACGCGGCGGCGGCTGAAAACGCAACGCCGGCCGGATGCGCGACGAATGGCTCCAAGCCAAGATAGGCGACGATCAAAATCATCGCGAAGTGGCAAGCGCTGCGCAGGACGATCAGCAGATTGCTCTGCGCTGCCGGAAACAGGAACGCTGCGAGGCCCAGCGCCAGCAATCCCGAGAAAATCGGCGCCGCCCAGATTTCCTGCGCGCCGCCTGCCCACAGGCCGACGCCGGTGAACAAGGTGATGATGGAAAAAAACATCGCGACGGCGCATAGGTTGCCGAACGTCTTTGCATAGCGCAGCATGCGCGGCAATCTCTCACTGTCGGTCCAGTTCAGTGCCCAGAGCAGGGGGAGCGGAAGAGCAATACCGGCGGCAATGAGGCCCGCGTTGCGCGAGTTCCACAATGCCCACGCTGCCCCGCCGTAAAAAGCGGCCAGCAGGAATGCGCTGGCGATGCCGCCCCCGCGGCCGAACATCAGCGGGAACAGCGCGAACATCGAAAACACCACGAGGACGAAAGGCAGCCGCCACTCCGCATGGGCCGGAAACAGATAGTTGCTATCGTTGGCGGATTTTTTCGCGGCCGGCAATGCCGTTTCGATTTCGTCCAGCAGATGGTCCAGTGCCGGCGCGAACTGCTTCTGTTTGATCGCAGGCAGCAGCTCATCAATCCATTGCGACGCGCGCGCGTCGGGTATTTCGCCTTCCAGCCCGTAGCCGACTTCGATGCGCGCGGCATTGGTCGCCGGAACGACCAGGATGAGCAGTCCATCGTCGCGTTTGGTGCGCCCGAGTTGCCATGCGTCGGCGACGCGCAGCGAGTAATCGGCCAGCGGCTCGCCCTGGATACCGCTCGAGATCAATATCGCAACCTGCGCGCGTCCCGACGTCTGGATTGCCTGAAGGCGTTTCTCGAACGTCGCACGCCCGACTTCCGTGAGCAGCTTTGCCTGGTCAACGATCAGGCCGGTTTGCGCAGGAACGGGAACGGCCGCCGCAGCCTGTGCACATTGCGCAAGCCCGAGCAGGCACAGGCCATGAATCACGCGCCGAAGACTAAGCAAGAACGAGGGGCTCCCTGTACTTCGTGATAGCTTATTCACTCTAGCATGTTGAAATCATCATAATTGTACAGCGATAGAACGCATATGCATGTACCCGGGCAACCCTATCTCAAACTGTTCTGGCTGATGGTATTGCCGGGGTTGGCGTGCGTCTGCATGGGTGGCGTGGTCGTCTGGCTGGACTATGCGTCCGCGCGCTCGATTGACCAGCGCAGCGGCTGGCTGCGCGGCGAAGGGCAGCTCTACGAGGTGGGCATACGCTGGATGAATGCCCGCAATAATGCAAACTACGCTATGACGGCGCGCTGCATTTTTCGTCTCGCCGGGCACGAATACGAGGGCAGCGATATCGCTGGCGGCTATTCCAGCAAGTCGCCAGCCGAGGTGAGATCGTTGATTGCGCCGTACGCCCGCGAGGCCGCGGAGTACAGTCTCGAAGACCTTGGCGCACTCAATCCGCAACGCACCTGGAGCGTTGCGTACCAGCCGGTGGCGGTGCGCTACGATCCGGGTGATCCCGCGAATTCGCAGATGGTACTCGATAAGCCCATAGCGACCCTACCTTCGGCAACTGGTTTGCACGCGGGCTTGCAGGGTTATTTTTAATGGCGGGGGCCGCGCTGCTTGTGGCCGCATGGCGGGTTACGCGCGGCCGCGATAGAAGCAAGCATCGTCCGACGCCAGGTCCGGTATTGCGGGACTAACCCGCAAGCGACCGGCGGCGTGTGGGCGAATTCATCCAAAAACTGCGCGCCGCAATATTACGCGCGCGCGCACGGCAGCACTCCCGAAGGCCGCTCTTATGCAGGGCGCATAGAAGCAATGGCGGCGGCCGCACAAAACGATAGTCTCATTCCGGCCCAGTATGCCCACCTGCAACTGGGCCGTGGCACTAACGAAGTCTGCGGCGACCCCGGACTGGTTGGCGCCGCGCCTGCCCTGCATGCGTGCATG
>JBDSSV010000011.1:0-3276 GCA_039928535.1 Burkholderiales bacterium | reverse complement strand
GCGCGGGGCCCGTGACCGCGATGTTCTCGACCGCCGGCGATGCGGGTGTCCCGCCGGACGTGTTGTCCGCATCGAGCTGCGCGGTCGCGCCGGCAAAATTCACCGTCCGGTTGGCGTAAAAGGCGTGGCCGCCCCCAGGCGTCAGCAGGTGCAAATCCATATCGCCCGGGCTCGTCCAGATCAGTTGGCCGCGAACTACTCCGGCGCCGCCGATCGGGTCGAACGTGACCCCCTGCGTCATCACGCCCACTGGCAATCCATTGGCCCCGATATTCTGGGATTGCGCAATGGTCCTCATGTCGCTGGTCGTCGCTGCAATCTGATCCAGCGCCGGCGGCAGCAGGTTGGCACGGCTGTCGGCGCCGATACCGCTGGTGCCCGTCTGACCGCCGCCCGCCGCCATCGCTGTGGGCTTCCCGGGCAGGCGATTGGACAAGAAGGAGGGCGGTTGCAACAGGAATACCGGCGGACTGTCGATTGTCGCCACGCGGAAAAACTGACCCTGGTTCAGAATCGATTCACCGGCTTGGTTCTGCACGGAGATTTTATTCGAGCCCATCGACGGCCCGGTCACCGCGCCGTACAAGCCGTCGGGGGCGCGAGTTCCATCGTCGTTGGTGCAGTCCGCGTTGCAGATGGCCAGCGAATACATGGTGCCGCGGATCCCGATGGTTGCCACCGCCGTGCCGACGCTGTAGCGCCTATGGTCCACGCGTCCGATGAGGCCGGTGATGGTCCGGAACGAGCCTTTCACCAGACGAAATACCGCAGACTCCTGGCCATCCGCCTTGCCCGAATAACGAAACTCCTCTACCGCAAGGCGCGACTGTTCCCGCAACGCCACGATGCTTTCATCGGCAAACCGCACCTGCAGGATGGTGTTAGGCCCGGTCTGGAGCACGTCCTTGTCCTCGATTGCGGAGCCGCGCGCCAAGGGCACGATCGCGCCTGCGCGCAACGCCGTGGCCGCGCCCGCGGCGAGCACGACCTTGCCCACCGTGTCGGCGTAAAGCGGTGCGCTCCACTGCAGAAATGCGAGCAACGCGGCGAATGACATAGATGTATGTTTCATGGAGAACTCCGGATTACGAATCATTTAAAATCATAGCGGATCTTCACCGCGAGGCTGTTGCGCTCGTATTGGAAGAGGTTGTCGTTTGACGAATTGCGCGAGATTACCCCCTCGCCCCGCACGCTCAAGTTTCGCGAGATCGCATAGGAGACGGTCAGGTCGTATGCGGTATATTGATCATGCCGCGCAAAATCAAGCATGCGCGTCAGGTCGGGTTCTGCGTAGTCGCTTTGCTGCAAAGTTGCCCCAACCAGCACGCTCCAGCGAGGGGCGGGAGTGAGGCTGCCAGTGATGCGCGCGCCATAAACCTCGCGCGTCCGGTCGCTGCGCGCACTGACATCCTCCTTCCCGCCATATGCGGTCAGGCTCAGCAGCGGCTGCATTGGAATAATGAAGGCCCGCCGGTAACCTACGCCAACTATTGGAAACCTGGAATCCAGCGCCGAGTTCGTGCCCGTGTAAGAAAGCTCGGAATGCTGGATGAACGCATTCAAGGTCTGACGCTCGTCAAGCTGGTGATACCATTCGCCGTTCACCGTCCACACGTGCCGATAGTCGTCGTTCTGCAGCCATAAATTGCTGTAAGCAACGCTGCCGCGCCACAGGTTCTTGCCTTTGATAAATGTCAGGCCCGCATTGCCGCTGACGGATTTCTGGTTGAAATCGGTTTGCGTCGAATATTCTCTGAGGTCTGCATTGATGCCGCCGAAAAGAATAAGTCCGGGCGCCAGCGGCAGGCTGCCGTTGGCGCCCGCCGCCAGGGTTTTGTAAGTATCGTGCTGCCGCACCAGGCCCGCAGGGACAGGAAGATCGACCCCGAAGATCCGGAAGCTGCTGCCCGATGCAACTCCCGCGTTTGCGTTGCTGTCGTAGCCGAAACCCGCTTCAACATAGAAGCCCCGGACCGGATTGTATGTCGCCTCGCGCGAACGCAAGGCATCGAGAAAGCGCTCAACACTGACGCGCATGTCCTCGGGAGGTTTGGCGTCGAGCACCAGAGCGAACTCCTGCCTTGCGCGGGAATCTTCTCCGAGCACAAAATACCCGCGCGCAAGTTCAAGTCGGCCGTAAGGGTTTTCGGGAAAGTTCAGGACATAGCGCTCGAGGGCCAGCACCCCCTCACCGGACCTTCCCGAGCTGACCGCCGCGACGCCGAAGTAAAAATCATAGGCAGGATCCCCGAGCTCTTCCGGGTGGCCCTTGCCGAGTTGGTAGGCTTCATCGGCCTTGCCTTGCTGCACCAGAACCTTCATGTCGTCGACCACGCCGGCCCATGCATTTATCGACAAAAGCATGCCCAGTGTCAGTCCACGAAGCGTCCAGTTCATACTGCTATTCCCCTTGTGAATCGCAATGTGGCGAATCCGGCAGAGCCAATCCGCGCTCCCCCCGCAGGACCTATATCGCCGGCATTGCATGGTCCGACCACGTTGGCAAAGATGGTTGCAGGGCTTTCCTGCGCCGCGGCGACAATAGTGTAGTGCGAGCACTATGATAACGCATTTACGAACTGCCCCAACGGTTGTGAAAGTGGACGAATGCTGATTTGTTTGTAGGAGGCTACTGACAAACTTCGGAGGTGGCGAGCGCAAATAGGCGGGGCCTGCACTGGATTGCCGCCAAGAAGCGTTGATGGGGCCGGCGCGAGGGCGGGGATGTTGCAGAGGCTAACGAACCATTTCAACGCTGTCTGCTCGCTAGGTGGCCTATCTGAGAGCGCTCAAGTGCGTAGCATCCGAACGCACCAAACAATTCTAAGCGGCCCCAATACAGGGCAAAAACTTGAATCAAAATCCGGTTTATTGGTATAGTCGTTTATAAACATAAAACTAAAATCTTGGAACGCATCGTGCTTTGCGCCGGCGGGTTATATCAGGGGGAAGTAATCTGTGGAAAATCTAAAAACCGGTACCGACGTTCTATTCATTTTGCTCGGCGCTATCCTCGTGCTCGCGATGCACGCGGGATTTGCATTTCTCGAGCTCGGCACGGTGCGCCGCAAGAGCCAGGTCAATGCGCTGGTCAAGATCCTCAGCGATTTTGCCGTATCCACCATCGCGTATTTTTTCATCGGTTATACGCTCGCCTACGGCGTCAGCTTTTTTGGCAGCGCCGAGCAGCTCACGGAGAAAAGCGGCTACGAGCTCGTCAAATTTTTCTTTCTGCTGACCTTCGCCGCGGCGGTCCCCGCGATCGTTTCCGGC
>JBDSSV010000010.1:0-9467 GCA_039928535.1 Burkholderiales bacterium | reverse complement strand
CGCTGTACGTACCCTCCAGATATGTGTTGGCGACGACGGCCGGACCACCGTGCCCGGGGCCGGAGACATAAATCATGTCGAGATCGTATTTCTTGATGACCCGGTTCAAGTGCGCGTAGATGAAATTCTGCCCCGGCGTCGTGCCCCAGTGTCCGAGCAGCATGTGCTTCACATCCGTGACGGCGAGCGGTCGTTTCAATAGCGGGTTGTCGAAAAGATAAATCTGGCCGACCGACAGATAGTTGGCGGCACGCCAGTACGCATCGACCTTGCGCAGCAGTTCCGGGGTGAGCGTGGGGGAGGTCATGGGTCTACTCAACCGGCGAGGGAAATACGCGCGCTGGAACTCGCGGACTTCAATTGACTGTCGCTTGTTCGCCTGATCGATAAGGTGCGACTTTCGGCCATTTGACCGGGAATCTCTGTGCGCTGGCGTACGCAAGGCGGCTCTGATGAGTACGCCAGCGAACAGACGCGCTTGTGGCAAGGACGATAATCCTCGATAAATGACCGTGCATCGCATCGACTAACCACAGGAAAGGCCTCTATGAAATTCGCAAAATTATTCTCGCCCGCAATCGTCTCCACCATGTTCGCCGCCGCCGCTCTGGTCGCCGTTATGCCGGCACACAGCGCCGAATCCGTTGAGACTGCCGGCAATGTGTCTTACGTGTCGGGAGGCGTCGGCGCAGATTCGATCGACCGCCTGAATTCGCTCGCCAAAGACTTCAATCTGAAACTGGTGTTTGCGCTGAGATCCGGCGACTACGTCAGCGACGTACAGGTCAATATCGCGAGTGCGTCGGGCAAGACGCTGCTCGACACGGCCTCGCAGGGCCCATGGTTCCTGACGCGGCTGCCCGCGGGCAAATACCAGATCGCCGCGACTTTTGCGGGCAAGACGGAAAAACGCAGCATAGTTGTCGGCAAGGGCCTCCGAACGGTCGATTTCCGCTGGGGCGCGGAGTAATCCGCAATCTGCGTAATAAGAATGCCGGCGATCAGATAGTCATGCGCGAAAGTCCACACTTTCTGCATTTATCGATGCTGGCGGTCGCAGGCATCGCGGCGCCACGGGCAACACGGGCGCAACCGGCGCTACGGGCACTACCGGCGCTGACGGCGCTCGCGGCAAAAGCGGCGATACCGTTATCATCGTTCCGCCGGGCAAGTAGTCACCGCAGCTTTCGATTAAAACCCGCGCAAGCGGGTTTTTCTTTTGGCGCGGAACCCGCCGCGACAGGAATGTTATCGATACAAAACGAGTAAAAAGCTATTTCGCGCTAAGTTCGTTTTCGCACAGATAAGAAAATGCACGCGACGCACCATGAACATTGTTTGCAAACGTGCATTTCCCGCACTCGTCCGCCCGCCGTTAGGCCGCCCAAAGACATCCCGATTCAAACACCATGGAAATAAAAAAATCATCCGCCGTCCGGGCGGCTGAAAAAGAACGCGCGCGATTGCAGGAGCAAACGGCCGCGATGAACGAGGCGTTGCTGCTCGCGACCCTGCGCCAGCACGCGCTCACGCGGACGGCGGAGAAGCTCAACGCGCAACTGCATGCCGAAATCGCCGCGCGCATAGAAACCGAGGCAGCACTGGCGGAGGCCGACCGCCGCAAGAACGAGTTCCTGGCGCTGTTGGCCCACGAACTTCGCAACCCGCTCGCACCGATCGGCAACGCCTTGCAAATCCTGCGGGAAACAGGGATCGACGGTGCGACCGCCCAATCCGCGCTCGCTATGATGCAGCGTCAATTCGGGCAGGCGGTACGGTTGGTGGACGATCTCCTCGAGGTGAGCCGCATCAGCCAGGGCAAGATCGTGCTGCAGCGCAAGCGCACCGACCTGGTTCCGGTTCTGAACCAAGCCGTGGAAGCTGCCCGCGTGAACAGCGCGAGCAGGCAACAGGAAATAGCGGTGACGTTGCCGCCCCGGCCAATCTATCTGAGCGCGGATCCGACCCGGCTCGCGCACATCATAGGCAACCTGCTCAACAACGCCTCAAAGTTCAGCGCACAGGGCGGTCGCATCGGGCTCAGCGTCGAACGCGACGACGCAGAGGCCGTCATCCGCGTGCGCGACACCGGCATCGGCATTGCCGCCGATCAAATGCCCCGAATCTTCGAGATGTTCATGCAGGTCGATGGCTCGATCGAGCGCGCGCACGGCGGCATGGGTGTCGGTCTGCCGCTGGCGAAAAAGCTGGTCGAACTGCATGGCGGCACGATCGAAGCGCATAGCGGCGGGCTCGAACAGGGCGCCGAGTTCGTGGTGCGCCTGCCGATCTCGACCTCGCCGCCTGTTGACCTGGAGCCGGTCGCTGTCGAAACAACGGTGGCGATCCCGCGCCGTATTCTGGTGGTGGACGACAACGCCGACGCCGCGAGCAGCCTGGCGACGCTGTTGGAGTTGCGCGGCCACGAAGTCCACACCGCCGGCGACGGCTTCGCGGCAGTGGAAGCCGCCGCCAGGCTGCAACCCGACGTGATTCTGCTCGACATCGGCATGCCAAAACTCAACGGCTACGAAGCCTGCCGCCAGATACGCCAGCAGCAGCGAGGCGAGCGTCCGTTGGTGATAGCCATGACGGGCTGGGGCCACGCGGACGACCGGCGCCGGGCGCAGGAAGCGGGGTTCGACTTCCACCTGGTCAAGCCCGTGGACTTTGCGGCTTTAGAAAAACTCTTGGCCGCAGCGCCTCCGTAACGTAAGCGCGAGCGCGATGCAACAGACACCAGCCCGGCAGAAAAAAAAAACTAAAAGCGAGACGAAGTGCCGCCGGAATCAAGAAAATCGCGGAAATCCGTGATGGTTTTTGCATATGTACGCTGACGTACAGACGCTGTAAGCAGTTTTGAGGGCTAGCGACGCTAGCGCCGCGCGCTGCGGCAATTTGCCACTGGTCGCTGGCGTACTCTGCTATTGTTCAGCCCGCGCAGCGTTATGTTCGGTATCGAACACATGTTAGACAGTCCCTTAAAACTAAAAGAATTTGCCCGGCAACTGCTGGCTTACGAGGCCACAGCGAAACCTGCCGGCGCCAAAGATGCCGGGGCCTTCTGCGTCTGTGAAAAACTGCGCGTCCCGCTCGGCAGACTCATCGGCATCATCGGGTTTCGCTCGCTCCTGGCGCGCGCGCTGGCGCTGGCCGGCGACGACATGCCCTTGCTGCGCGCGCTGCATATCAAGGCGGACGGGACTTTGGAGGGTATCAACGAACTACAAGCGAAACTTGACGAGGGCGAGATTGGCCGGGGCGAAGTTGCTCTCGTCGCGCAACTGATCGGGCTGCTGGTTACTTTTATTGGCGAAGGTTTGATGCTGGGTCTGGTGCAGGGGGTGTGGCCGAAGGTCTCCCCCCCCCCCGCCGCGGCGGACGATTCGAATTTGATGAAGGAGAGCACACGTGAGCAAACCAAATAAAAGCGCGGCGCGCAAGCCGGTCAACAAAGCGGTCGCGATGCATGCGGCCAAAGTGAAAATCCGCCAACTGCCGACCGGCGTGCGCGGCCTCGATGAAATCATGGGCGGCGGGCTGCCGGAACTCTCCTTCAACATCATCGCGGGCGACCCGGGTTGCGGCAAGACCACACTCGCGCATCAGATCCTTTTCGCCAACGCGACCGCGCAGAGACCCGCGCTGTATTTCACCATCCTGGGCGAACCCGCCCTGAAAATGCTGCGCTACCAGCAGCAATATTCCTTCTTCGAGCCGGCGAAGCTCGGCAAGGCCGTCCGCTTTATCAACCTGAGCGACCTGGTGCTGGAAAAGGATCTGGACGCGGTGCTGGAGGAAATTACCAAACAAGTGCTCGCGCTCCGTCCCGGCATCGTGGTGGTGGATTCCTTTCGCACCGTCTCGCGCAAAGCGCTTGGCGGCGAACACGAAATGGAATTGCAAGCGTTCGTCCAGCACCTGGCCCTGCTGTTAACCACCTGGCAAGCCACCACTTTTTTGATCGGCGAATATTCGGAAGCCGAGCAGCACAGCAATCCCGTGTTCACCGTGGCCGACGGGCTTTTCTGGCTGACCCAGAATACGGAGCGAAATTCGGTGGTGCGCAAGTTGCAAATCATGAAACTGCGCGGGCAGGAATCGGTGCCGGGGTTGCACACCATCCGCATCAGCGGCGACGGGCTGGTGGCCTTCTCGCGCACGCAGGGCCTGAGTGCGAAAAAAGACCGGCCGCTCCTGCGGCATCGTATTTCCTGCGGCATTCCCGAACTGGACAAGATGATGGGCGGGGGCATTCTTGAAGGCGACAGCGTGCTGGTCGCCGGACCTTCAGGCACTGGAAAATCGGCGCTGGCGACGCATTTTCTGGCCGAAGGCGTGCGCCGCGGAGAACCGGGCGTTGCGCTGATCTTCGAAGAACGCCCGAAAGGCTACACGGCGCGGGCCCACTCTTTCGGCATAGACCTGGAGGCGCCGCAGAAAAAGGGCATGCTCGAAATGCTTTACCTGCGCCCGCTCGATCTGTCGGTGGATGAAACGCTGCGGGAGGTTCTCGATGCGGTGCACAGGCTCAAAGCCAAGCGGCTGGTGATCGATTCGCTGGTGGGCTTCGAGATGGCGCTGGCGCCCGGTTTCCGCGAGGACTTTAGAGAGTCGCTCTACCGCATGATCGCGGCGTTGACCGGCGAGGGCGTTACGATTCTGACCACGGTCGAAATCGAGGACTCATTTACCTCATTCGAGTTCAGCCACTACACCATTTCGTTTCTCACCGATGACATTATCCGGTTGCGTTACGTGGAGATCGACGGCCAGCTCCGGAAAATATTGGTCGTGGTCAAAATGCGCGGCGGCAACCACAGCAAGGACATCCGCGAATACGTCGTCACCGACAAGGGCGTGGTCGTCATCGGCCCGCGCCAGACGGATTATGCGCGCTTGACCAGCGGGCTGCCGGCGCGCATCGGCCAGGTGCCGCCCGAGCTGGCGCCGGAACCTAAAGCCACGCGGCTGCTGGCGCAGCCCGCGTCTACGCCGGAACCGAGAGTCACCCCGCGCAAGGAGTCGACAATGCAACCGAAAGCCACGCGGCGGAAGTGAATTTCATGGCCGTGAAAACAAAAAAAGAGTCCGCCGGCGCGGCGCCCGAGCAAGAGCGCGCGCCGTTGCAGAAACCAACGCAGGAACAAACGGCCGCGGTGAACGAGGCGTTGCTGCTCGCGACCCTGCGCCAGCATGAACTCACGGCAAAGGCGGACAAGCTCAACGCGCAACTGCATGCCGAAATCGCCGAGCGCAACCGGGTGGAGCAAGCCTTGCGCGAAGGCGAAGAACGCTACCGGACTTTGTTCACTTCGATGGACGAAGGATTTTGCATCATCGAAGTGATTTTCGACGAAAGTGAAAAGCCGGTTGATTACCGCTTCCTGGAAATCAATCCGTCGTTTGAGAATCAAACGGGTCTTAAAGACGCGAGAGGCAAACGGATACGCGAGCTCGTTCCGCAACACGAACAGTATTGGATCGATCTTTACGGCAAGATCGCTTTGACCGGCGAAGCCATTCGCTTCGAAAGTCAGGCCGCAGCCATGCACCGCTGGTATGACGTTTATGCTTTCCGCGTCGAAATACCGGAGAGTCGCCGCGTCGGCATTGTTTTTAACGACATCAGCGAACGCAAGCAGGCGGAAGAGGCGCTGCGGTCGAGCGAAGAGCGTCTGGCCAGCGTCCTCGAACACCTCCCCGTGGGCGTGGGCCTGTTTGACCGCGACGGCCAGATGGCCCTGACCAATGCGAGCATGCGCCGATTTATAGGGGAGTTTGTGCCATCACTCGATCTGCAGCGCCGCCACCGCTGGCGGGCTTGTGCGCCGGACGGCTCGCAACTGGAGTTCAGCCAGTGGCCGGGGCAGCGCGCGCTGCGCGGAGAGACTGTTCTTCCCGGCGTCGAGTTCTGTTTCACCGAGGATGACGGGCGAGAGACTTGGACCACCATCGCCGCCACGCCGCTGCGCGAGACCGGTGGCGCGGTCGTGATGGTGGAGGACATTGACCAGCGCAAGCACGCCGAATTGGCGCTGCGGGCGAGCGAAGAGCGATTCCGCGTGGCGGCGCTCGCGATGAGCAATATCATCTGGACGAAAGACGCGCAGGGCATGATGGAAGGTGAGCAACCCGGCTGGGCCCAGTTCACCGGCCAGACTCCGGAGGAATATCAGGGCTACGGCTGGGCCCGGGCGGTGCATCCCGACGATGCCCAGCCCACCCTCGACGCCTGGAATGCGGCGCTGGCCGAAAAGCGGCTGTTTGAGTTTGAACACCGCGTGCGTCGGCACGATGGCGCGTGGCGCTTGTGTTCGATCCGCGCCATGCCGCTCTTCGGCGGGGACGGCAGGGTCCGCGAATGGGTCGGCGTTCACAACGACATCACCGTGCGCAAGGACATCGAAGCGGAATTGCGCACGGCGAAGGCTGTCGCGGAAAAAGCCAGTCGCGCGAAATCGGATTTTCTCTCCAGCATGAGTCATGAGTTGCGCACACCGCTCAATGCGATCCTCGGTTTCGCGCAATTGATCGAAGCCGGCTCGCCGCCCCCGACGCCCTCGCAGAAGCGCAGCATCGACCAGATTCTCAAGGGCGGATGGTACCTGCTGGATCTGATCAACGAAATCCTCGATCTCGCGCTGATCGAGGCGGGCAAGGTGACACTGTCGCAAGAGCCAGTCTCGCTCTTCGAAGTCATGCTCGAGTGCCGGGCCACGGTTGAACACCAGGCGGAGAAGCGTGGCATCAGCCTGACGTTTCCTCGCTTTGTCCGCCCCTGCTTTATCAGCGCCGACCGAACCCGCGTTAAACAGGTTCTGATCAACCTTCTTTTCAACGCAATCAGGTACAACAAACCGGGCGGCACGGTGGCCGTGGAGTACACCCTGAAGCCCCCGCATTCGATTCGTATCTGCGTCCGCGACACCGGGGCGGGACTTGCACCGGCACAACTTGCGCAGTTGTTCCAGCCGTTCAATCGTCTGGGCAAGGAAAGCGGCGCGGAGGAAGGCACCGGCATCGGCCTGGTAGTGACCAAGCGGCTGGTCGAAATGATGGGAGGTACCATCGGCGCGGACAGCACCGTCGGGGTGGGGAGCGTGTTCTGGATCGAATTGGGCGTGACGGCCGCACCACGGTATGCAGTTGCGGATGCCGCGCATGCGGAGCCGGCGCGACCGCAGATAGTGGATGGCACGCGACCGCGCACGCTACTCTATGTGGAAGACAATCCGGCCAATCTGGAACTCGTCGAGGAACTCATTGCGCGCCGTCCCGACCTGCGCCTGCTCTCCGCAGCGGATGGTGATAGCGGCATCGAGTTTGCACGCACCTCTCAGCCGGAGGTGATTGTGATGGATATCAACCTGCCCGGCATCAGCGGGTCCGAAGCCATGGAAATCCTGCGCCAGGACCCGTTGACGGCGCATATTCCCATTATCGCGCTCAGCGCCAATGCGCTACCGCGCGACATCGAGAAGGGCTTGGCGGCCGGCTTCCTCAAATACATCACCAAGCCGATCCGGGTCAACGAGCTCATGGATGCGCTGGACCTGGCACTGGCGTTTTCGGAAACGGCCGCGGCGACGAGCGCGCGCCGCGCGGACAAGAAGGAACCCGCATGAAGGTTGCAAAGCCGACATTTTCAACTCCAGCATCCTGATCGTCGACGATCAGGAGATCAATGTCAGTCTGCTCGAGCATACGCTGCACGAAGCCGGCTACAGCCGCGTTACCTCGACCATGAATCCGCAAGAAGTCTGCGCGCGGCATCGTGAAGTCCGCCAGAGAGATCAAGTAGCTGTCCACCCGTCGGTCAATCTATAAGTTGGCTAGCGAACAGATAAAAAAATACGCTGCTCTCATGCTACAGGCCGTCTTACGGCGGTTGGCAATCGCCGCGCTTCACATCAATTTCGGAAGTTCTCCCGCTTTTGGATGGTGCAATGTGTGTTCAACGCATGGCGCCCCTCCGCAAAAACTTTTTACATTAACCAGGAACCCCGATGGAACCCACACTGAATCCCCCCAACACCTTCTCTAGACCCAATCCCGTTACCGGCGAGGACATGCTGGGCAAAACCGTCAGCGGCGCCCACTCTGCCGTCATCAAAACCGCCGCCGCGACCGACGAAGCCGTACGCAGGGCCAAACCGGTGATCGACCGCGTTGCCGCGGGCGCTCACGTGGCAGTCGATAAAGTCGCCGGCGTGGCTACGCCGACAGTCGCGTGGCTGAGCACCAGAAGCGCGAGCGTCAAGGCGACACACCAAAAAGTCACTGCTGATACGCGCCGCTATATATCGGCCAATGCGTTGAAGTCCGTGGGCGTCTCGCTGGTTGCAGGTTTGCTGATCGGTCGCTTCATGCGCTAACGGACTTTCTGATGCACGGTCTGATTCCGCCGGGTAAACCGCGCGTTTTCGTCGTCGATGAGATCCACTGACGCGCGACGGCACTCAACGGACCTCAGGCGCGCTGAAGAGCGGCGCCCGAGCGGCGTGCGTATCAATGTGCCCTGAAATGAAAAATCCTTACCCGACAGATCAATACCGGCCGCAGCAGAACGCCCTTCTCGCCGCGTTGCCCGCTGCCGACCGCGCCAAGGTAGCCAAGGCGACAAACGTATTGCAAAGAGCGGGACTGATTCAGTACGACGACGGTGAGATCACGGTGCTCGACCGCGCCGGCGTCGAAAAACGTTCGTGCGAATGCTATGGTGTCGTCAAAAAGGAAAGTGACCGGCTACTGCCGCTGTCAGCTTGAAAGCGGGACACCAGGCAAAAGGCATCGCTTACTTCCCGCCTCGCTCGTTTGGCGGCGCTGGAGGATTTTCACGAATGGCCGGCTATGACCGGAATTTCTCCGATCAAGACTTGACCGTGCACCGGCTTTGCACGCCGAATCGCCCATGCGCATGCAGCGCGCGGATCGTTAAATGAGGCGAGTGGCTTCGCGAATTCCTGCGTCGTAACGTGCCATTGTTCGTTCTTATCGCAGGCAACGCTGAACACTACACCGTCCGGTTCCATCGCGGCCATAGTCCTGCTCCTTATTTTCGCATCACGCTACTAGGGGCAACTCGGTCGACGCCGCGGCATCATTCGGCACAGCCACTGCCGCGGCCGACCGACGGCTATTTCTTCATCATCTTGTCGTCGCTCATCATCATGCCACCCATGTCCATTGACGAGCCGTTTTCCATCTTCATCTTCTTGCCGTCCTTCATCATAACGGTGCCGTCCACCATGACTTTGTTGCCGTTCGACATCGTCATGTCCTTGTCCATCATCATGGTTTTGCCGCCTTTCATCATCATCATCTTGCCGTCCTTCATCATTAAGCCGTCCTTCATCATTGCGCCATCCGCGGCCATGGCCAGGTTCGTGGATAGCATCAGGGCGGCCAGCGTCAGAAAATACTTGTTCATATCGACTCCTCAAAGTTTAGATTGCGTGGACAAA
>JBDSSV010000009.1:0-9052 GCA_039928535.1 Burkholderiales bacterium | reverse complement strand
GTATTCGTAGAGCAGTTGCAGCGTGCCCTGGCTTGCTTCGGCCTGGTATGGCGTGTACGACGAGTAGAATTCGCCGCGCGTCGCGATCTGCCACACCGCCGCCGGTATGTGATGCTCGTACGCGCCGGCGCCGATGAAATTCAGCCAGCGGCCGTCGCGCTCGGCGCGCTCCTGCATGAGCCGCGCGATGTCCATTTCGGCGAGCCCCGGGGGCACGCGCGTCAGGGCGCCGCTGCGCAGCGACGCCGGAATTTCATCGAAGAGGTCGTCGACCGACGCGACACCGATCGCAGCGAGCATCGCGCCGATGTCTTCGTCGGTATGCGGAATGAACGGCATGCTGACTAGTGCGGATCGGCGTCCGCGATTGCCTGATAGGCCGCCGCATCGAGTAGTCCCGCCAGTTCTGCCGCGGCGGCGGGTTTCAACTTGAACATCCATGCCGCGTAGGCGTCATGGTTGATTTTTTCCGGCGCATCCGCGAGCTCCGCATTTACCGCCACGATTTCCCCGGACACCGGCGCAAACACGTCGGCAGCGGCTTTCACCGATTCGACCACCGCGCATTCTTCGCCCTGCTTCAACTTGCGTCCGACCGCGGGCGTCTCGACAAATACCAGGTCGCCCAGCAATTCCTGCGCGTGGTGCGTGATGCCGACGGTCAGCGTGCCGTCGGCCTCCTGTTTTACCCATTCGTGCGATTTAGTGTATTTGAGATCGGCAGGCGTTGTCATGGCTGTGCTCCAGAATTGTTTTGGCTGCGGATTTTAGCGTGAAATACCGTCGGGTTCGGCTCACTGTTTATGCGATCAGGACTTTGCCGTGACGCACGAACGGCGGTTTGACCGCGTGCGCGCGCAGCAGTTTGTCGCGCACTGCGACCTGCACTTCGTCGCCGGGACTCACCGCCACCGGCACGCGCGCCAACGCGATCGAGCGTTCGAGCGTCGGCCCGAACCCGCCGCTGGTGATCTCGCCGTCGCCGTGCGCGGTGACGACTTTTTGATGGCCGCGCATCACGCCTTTGTCCAGCAGCACCAGTCCAAGCGCGTGACGCACGGGCGGTGTGTTTTGCAAGGCGCTCCTGCCGATGAAATCACGTTCGGCTTTCATGTCTACCGTCCACGCGAGCGCCGTCTCGAGCGGCGTGGTCGTCTCGTCCATGTCCTGGCCGTAAAGGTTCATGCCGGCCTCGAGGCGCAGCGTGTCGCGCGCGCCGAGTCCTGCCGCGGTCACGCCTAGCGTTGCCAGTTGCCGCCACAGCGTGACCGCCTGCGCGGCGGGCAGCACGATTTCAAAACCATCCTCACCGGTGTAACCGGTGCGCGCGAGCATGGTCTCGCCCATGTGCACCGCGCTGAAATTAACGAGGCTCGCACTAACAGCCTGTGAGCCAGGCAACGCTGCGTAAACTTTGTCGGGCGCCTGCGGCCCTTGCACGGCGATGATCGCGAGATCACGCCGCGCGGTCAAAGTCACCTGCGGCGCGCGCGCATCACGCTGCGCGGTCAGCCACGCATAATCCTTGTCGGCAGTGCCGGCATTCACCACGAGGCGAAACCAGTCCTCGGCAAAAAAATACACGATCAGATCGTCGATCACGCCGCCCGCGGGGTTGAGCAGGCACGAGTACAACGCCTTGCCCGGCATGTGCAGGCGCGCCACGTTGTTGGCCAGCACGTAGGAGAGGAACGCGCGGCTGCCAACACCGCGCACGTCGATCGCCAGCATGTGCGACACGTCGAACATGCCGCACGCCTTACGCACACGGTGATGCTCTTCGATTTGCGAGCCGTAGTGCAGCGGCATGTCCCAGCCGCCGAAGTCCGTCATGCGCGCGCCCATTTCGCGATGCACTGCGTTGAGCGGCGTGGTCTTAAGTGTTGAAGCAGTCACGGGCACGGTTCCAAATAAAAAAGGGTGATGCCGGACATCCGGCTTCACCCCTCTGTCCGGGAACCTGAGAGATTGCAAAACGCAATGCGCTTTGCGTGCCCCTTCGGTGGTGAGACCGGCGTGCCGGCCCCGCGCTCTCCAGAGTTGCCTCGCGCGCAACAGTTCTTAAGGAGTGATCCTGGCCTGAGCGGTTCCGGGTGGTTGCGCCTTCGGCGGCGCCGCGTTAAGCGGCACGCTCTCCTGCTGCGACGTGGAACCCGGCTATGGGCTCCGCGGCAGCCACACTATACTGCACGGCTGACCGGCGGTGCAAATCAGCGCGCCGGCGCCGCGATCAGATCGAGCCGGAAACCCGCCGCGCCCAGATCGCCGGTTTCGAGATCGAGGCGCACCGTTACTTCGGCATTGGGCGCGATGCTGCGCGCATCTTTGCCGGGAACCAAATATTCGGCGGGCAGAAACACGCGGCGCGCGACGGTGTGCTCCTTGGTATTGGTCAGCACCACGTCGAGCGCGGGATAGCCGAGTTCGATGGTCGCATGGTTGCGCAATGTCGCGGTCAATGCGATCACGCCGGGATTCGCCGGGTCGGTCGCCTGCATATCGGACGCTTCGATACTGATCTGCCGCGGCTTTTGCGGCAGGGCGACGGTGCAGCGCAGCACCTCGCACATGCGGCTCAGCGGCGACCGCGCTTCCGGCACGCTCGCGGCAATGTCGCTGCGGAAAAAATATGCGCCCTGCGCCGCCAGACCAAGCACCAGCAGCAAACTGCCGAACGCCCAGCCGCCGCTGCGACGGCGCGCGGGCACGGTGAAATCGGCGGGCGAAAATGCAGGCGGCGCGCTGGCAGCCGATGGCGCTTGCACTATTTCGCTCAATTCGTCAGCGCTTGCCGTGGGCGCGGCCAGCGCGGCCGGCGCGGCTTCATGTGCCGGTGCTGGCGCAGGTTCCTCGCTTACCATGGTGGTGGCCATGGCAACGGTCTCTGCTGTCGGCCGGTTGTCGGGCGGCGCCTGCGGTTGTGTCGTATCCGGTAGCGTCGCGAGCGTCTTGAATCCGTCGAACACCTGCGCGCACCGGCCGCAACGCACCATGCCGTGCTGCGCCTGCAGTTGCGGCGGCGTGACGCGGAACGTGGTGCCGCAGCCCGGGCATTGGGTAACGATGCTCATGTCTGCGTTGCGCTCGCGCTCACCGTTTTTTGCCGCTGATCAATGTCCACCCGTCGTCGTGCTGCAGCGGGTGCATGTCGAACCATGCGCGGTAGACGTCCTCTACTTCGTGCGCCTGATGGTCGAGCACGCCGGATAGCAGGACTCGCCCGCCGCGGCGCGTCGCATTCGCTAGCAGCGGCGCGAGCAATTTGAGCGGATTGGCTAATATGTTGGCGACCACGATGTCGGCGGGTTCCGGCGTGCCGCCGGCGGCGGCGACGAATTCCATCTGGACCTGATTTTGCATCGCATTATGGCGCGCCGCAAGCAGCGCCAGCGGATCGATATCGACACCCGTCGCGCTTCCCGCGCCGAGCTTCATTGCGGCGATGCCCAATATGCCGGAACCGCAACCGTAATCGAGCACGCGATCGCCGCCGTGCAGGTTGGCATCGAGCCAGCCCAGGCATAGGCGCGTTGTCGGATGCGTGCCGGTGCCGAAGGCGAGTCCTGGATCGATTACCAGGTTTATCGCATTCGCATCCGGCGGCACATGCCAGGTCGGCACGACCCACAAACGCGCCGAGACGCGCACGGGCTGAAACTGGCTTTGCGTCGCGGCGACCCAATCCTGATCGGCGACCTCTGCGACAGCGAAAGGCGTCGTGGCAGCCAGTCCCGCCACGCGCAACGCTGCGGCGACGCTGTTGGCAACCGGGGCGCCCTCGTCGAACAATGCGCTGATCCGTGACCGTTTCCATTCGCCGGCGGCAGGCTCGCCCGGCTCCCCGAACAAGGCGTGTTCGTCAGGTGTTCCAGCCAATGCATCGGCAACGTCGACCGCCACGGCGCCGGCCTCCAACAATGCGTCCGCTACCGCTTCGACGGCGACTGCATCCACGGTAAGAGCCACAGAAAGCCAGGGCATTTGAGGGTAGAGAAGTGAGGATTGAGGATGGCGTTTTAAAAAAATTCGGCCTCTAGGACGCCTAAGGTTTTGCTTGCTCAATCCTCAATCCACACTCCTCAATCCGGCTATTTCGACTTAGCGAGTTTCTGCTCGAGGTAATGAATGCTCGTGCCGCCGCGCAGAAATGCGGCGTCGCGCATCAACTCGGCGTGCAACGGCAAATTCGTCTTGATGCCTTCGACGACGGCTTCCGAAAGCGCAATGCCCATGCGCGCAATCGCCTGTTCGCGCGTGTCGCCGTAGGCAATCAGTTTCCCGATCAACGAATCGTAATTGGGCGGCACGAAATAGTTGTTGTAAACGTGCGAGTCGACGCGGATACCCGGACCACCGGGCATGTGCCACGACGTCACGCGTCCGGGCGACGGCGTGAATTTATGCGGGTCTTCGGCGTTGATCCGGCATTCGATTGCATGGCCTTTGAACACGACATCGCGCTGCTTGATCGGCATGCGCTCGCCGGCCGCGATGCGGATCTGCGTCTGTACGATATCGACGCCGGTGATCATTTCCGTCACCGGATGCTCGACCTGCAGCCGCGTGTTCATTTCGATGAAATAGAACTCGTCGTTTTCGTACAGGAACTCGAACGTGCCCGCCCCTTCATAGCCTATCTTGCGGCAGGCCTCCGCGCAGCGTTCACCGACGCGGATGCGCGCGCGCGTCGGCAGATGCGGCGCGGGCGCCTCTTCGATGATTTTCTGGTGGCGCCGCTGCATCGAGCAGTCGCGGTCGCCCAGATAGACTGCGTGGCGAAACTTGTCGGCCAGCACCTGGACCTCGATATGGCGCGGCGCCTCGAGGAATTTCTCCAGGTAGACCATCGGATTGCTGAACGCCGCCTGCGCTTCCGCGCGCGTCATCGATACTGCATTTAACAGTGCCGCCTCGGTATGCACGACGCGCATGCCGCGTCCGCCGCCACCGCCTGCGGCCTTGATGATGACGGGATAGCCGACGGCGCGCGCCATCTTGATGATTTCCTCCGGCGCCTCCGGCAACGCGCCCTCGCTGCCCGGCACGCAGGGGATGCCGGCTTTGCGCATCGCGGCTTTCGCGCTGACTTTGTCGCCCATCAGGCGGATGGTTTCCGCCTTTGGTCCGATGAATACGAAGCCGCTTTTTTCGACGCGCTCCGCAAAATCCGCGTTCTCGGACAGGAAGCCGTAACCCGGATGGATCGCTTCGGCATCGGTTACTTCGGCCGCACTGATGATGGCCGGGATATTGAGATAGCTCAACGCGGATGGCGGCGGGCCTATGCAGACCGATTCGTCGGCCAGTTTCACGTACTTTGCCTCCGCGTCGGCTTCGGAATGGACCGCGACGGTCTTGATTCCAAGCTCGCGGCAGGCGCGCTGTATGCGCAGCGCAATCTCGCCGCGATTAGCGATCAGTATCTTTTCAAACATGGGCGGGGCGGGGTATCGCGCGCGGGGCGGAACAACGATGGACGCGGCGCGTGCGAGCTTGGCAGATCGTCACGCCGGTCGCCGCTCCCGTCTCCGGCATCAGCCGATCACCATCAGGGCGTGGCCATATTCAACCGGCTGACCGTTCTCCACCAGGATGGCCTTTATGACGCCGGAGCGGTCCGCCTCGATTTCGTTAAGGAGCTTCATCGCTTCAATGATGCATACGGTGTCTCCCTCGTTGACACTCTGCCCCACTTCGACGAAAACCTTGGCGCCAGGCGTGGGCGCGCGATAGTAAGTGCCCACCATAGGTGATTTGAGGATATGGCCTTCCGCTTGGGGCGCGACGGCATCGACCGCAACGGATGGTGCGGCCGTGACAGGGACAGCCGGGCCGCCGGCGACCGGCGTCACCGTCGCCGTCACCGGCGCGCTGGACGTATTGTTGCGGCTTATGCGGACCTTCTCTTCGCCTTCGGTGATCTCGAGTTCGGCGATACCGGACTCTTCGACCAGATCGATCAGCTTTTTCAGTTTACGCAGATCCATGTGCGGCCTCCCGGTTACGATTGCAGTGCAAATTCAAGGGCAAGCTCGTAGCCTTTGCCGCCTAAACCGCTGATGATGCCCACGGCGAGATCGGAGAAATACGAGCGCTGCCGAAATTCCTCGCGTGCGAATACGTTGGACAGATGCACCTCGATAAACGGGATCTTGACGGCGGCCAGCGCGTCGCGCATGGCGACGCTGGTATGTGTGAAGGCGGCCGGATTGATGATGATGAAATCGACGCCTTCACGTTGTCCTTGCTGGATCCGGTTGACCAGCTCGCCCTCGACGTTGCTCTGGTACACGGCAAGGTTTGCTCCCGCTTTATTTGCCCGGCTGACCAATGCACCATTGATCGCTTCCAGCGTAGTCGACCCGTAATGCTGCGGCTCTCGGGAGCCGAGCAGGTTCAGGTTGGGACCATGCAAAACGAGGATATTTTTGTGCGCGGGCATCTGTGCAGCCACCTTGCCGGGTCTCTGTTAGCGAGGCTTGCCGGACCTTTATACGCGCCTTTACAACATGCTGGCACGACTGAGCAACTTATCGCTATTTTGCAGTAGATCGCCGCACTTTGTCCACTTTTGCTTGATTTAGGCGACTGAATACTTGCGTTTTTTGGAGTAGCACCGTGGCCTTGCAACGTTTCGGAAAAACCTGACCGGCTCTATCGGTTTACCGGTAGCACACCGGGCGCAACGCCTTTTGATTTAGCTGTTCATAGGATATTAGACGACTATAGCGGAAGATAGGCGCTATTTGCTCCACGATCACAGCAAGGGCACCAACAGTGCCTCCAGCTTTTCGGGCTTTAACACCCCGACTTGAGAGACCAAGACCTTGCCTGCCCGGTCGACCACCAGGGTGTACGGCAACACGCTGCGCCGGTTACCCAACTGGCGAGCGAACTCCATGGTTTCAAGGCCGCCGACCAGCAGTGGGTAGTTGATACCCATTTCTTTTGCATAGGGTGCCACGCGTGCTTTTTGATCGATTGCTACGCCGACGAACTGCACGCCGCGTGCACCGTAGCGTGCCTGAATCTGGATGAAACCGGGGATTTCTTCGCGGCACGGCGCGCACCAGGTTGCCCAGAAATTCACCACCAGGACTTTGCCGCGCCATTGCTCGAAGCGTTGCAGCCGGTCGTCGACCCCCATGAGGCTGGCACCCAGCAACATGCGGCCGGCGGCTTCCGGACTGGGCGGCGCGTCTGCAGCCTGCCATTGGTAAAACAGGACGCCCGCGGCGGCGAACACCAGCGCAACCGCGCCGGCGAGCAGCGCCTGCCGCATGCGGCTCATTGCAGCGCGAGATCGAGCGTCGCAGCGAACTTCGCGGCGGGCTGATAACCGACTACGCGCAGCCCCTTGAGCTCGCCGCCCTGGCGGTCGAAAAAGACGATGCCCGGCGGCCCGAACAGGTTGAATCGTTTAAGCAGCGCCTTGTGATCGTCGAGATTTTGCGTGACGTCCGCCTGCAGCAGCACCATGTTGGCAAGACGCGCGCGCACGACGTCATCGGCGAATGTGTAGCGCTCCATTTCCTTGCACGATACGCACCAGTCGGCATAGAAATCCAGCATGACCGGCTTGCCTGCGGCAGCGCGTATTGCAACGTCCAGTTCAGCCGTGCTGTTCACGCGCTGGAATGCGGTGGCGCGGCCTTCCGGCTGGGTGGCCGCGGCGCCGCGCAAGCCGGACAGTGGCTGCAGAATGTCGCGGCCGCCTGACAGCGCACCAATCAACAGTGCAGCACCTGCCAGCAGCGCAATGACGCCTATGCCCTTGAACAGCTTGCGCGCGCCCGCAGCGTTCGCCGGCAGCGGATCGAGCGCATGCAGGTAAATCGCGGACACTATCAGCAGCCCGGCCCATGCCAGCATGTGCGCTACAACCGGCAATAGCGGCGAAACAAGATAGATGGCGACGCCGAGCAGCACCACGCCGAAAAAGCGCTTGACCGCTTCCATCCACGGCCCAGCCTTGGGCAGCAGAGTGCCGGCCGACGCGCCGACCACCAGTAGCGGGACGCCCATGCCAAGCGCCATGACGAATAGCGCCGCACCGCCCAGCACCCAGTCGCGCGATTGGCCGATATAGATCAGTGCACCGGCCAAAGGTGCCGCGACGCAGGGGCCGACTATCAACGCCGACAACACGCCCATGACGAACACGCTGGCGAAATGTCCGCCATGCAGTTTGTTGCTCGTTACCGCGAGCCGGCTTTGCAGCGCGGCCGGCAGTTGCAACTCGTAAAAACCGAACATCGAAAACGCGAGCAGCACGAAAACGGCCGCGAAGCCCGAGAGCACCCAGGGATTCTGCAACGCCGCGGACAGCAGCGTGCCGAGGAGGCCCGCCGCTATGCCGGCGAGCGCGTAGGTAATCGCCATACCCAGGACGTAGACGAGCGACAGTGCGAAGCCGCGCGCGTGAGTCAGATGCTCGCCATGCGGCACCAGTATGCCGGACAGAATTGGGATCATCGGAAATATGCACGGCGTCAGTGCCAGCAGCAGCCCGAAGCCGAAAAAGCTCGCGATGAGCGCCCAGAATCCGCCTTTGAACAAGCCCGCAATCAACGCATCCTCGGACTGGCCTGCGGGCGCGCTCACCGCCGGCGTGCCCGGTAAAAACGGCGTCGCCGCCGGGTTCGCTGCCGCGGGCGAGTACGCCGCGAGCGTGAGTTCGGCGGTCTGCTCCTGCGGCGGATAGCACACGCCCAGGTCGGCGCAGCCCTGCGATGTCGCTTTCAGCGTGAAACGCGGCGATTGCGCAGCGGCGCCCTTGACCGGCAGCACGAAGCGCTGCTCGCCGCGGTAAGTCTGGACTTCGCCGAAAATTTCATCTTTTTTCACCTTGCCCGGCGGCAACTGCGAGGCATCGATGCCGATGGTCGCGGGCACCGCGGCGAATTTGAACTTGTCGCGGTACATGTAATAACCGGGCGCGATTGTATAGCGCACCTCGACCTGATTGGCGTCGATCAGGCGCGCCGAAAAAGCAAACGCTTTTTCCGGTTCGAGCAGCTCGGGCTCAGCCGCGCCGGCGATGCACGATATG
>JBDSSV010000008.1:0-5163 GCA_039928535.1 Burkholderiales bacterium | reverse complement strand
TCGCGCAGCTTCTCCATGTCGGTGTCCGACAGATCCTTGATCTTGGTCGTATGCTGAATGCCGGCCGAGGTGCAGATCGCGCGCGCCCGGCTGCGGCCGACGCCATAGATCGCGGTCAACGCGATCTCAGCGTGCTGATGATTCGGGATGTTTACCCCACCAATACGGGCCATATTTCTCTACCTCGACTATGCCGCCAAAAAATCAAAAGCCGGCGATTATAACGTGTTAATTTACTTCAGTAAATGCGTAGTTACTACCTATGCAATTACCCCGGTGGCTGCGCATTTACGCAGATTATCCCTGACGCTGTTTATGACGTGGATCCTTGCAGATGACGCGCACGACCCGCTTCCTGCGGATTATTTTGCAGTTGCGGCAGATCTTTTTCACCGAAGCCAGTACTTTCATGATTTGCTCCTTAAACGCTGTCCTGTCCTGCTTACTTGGCGCGGAACGTGATCCGGCACCGCGTTAACTCGTACGGCGAGACTTCCACCGTGACCTTGTCGCCGGGGAGGATGCGGATATAGTGCATGCGCATCTTGCCGGAAATGTGGCCGAGTACTGTGTGGCCGTTTTCCAGTTTTACCCGGAATGTTGCGTTGGGCAGGGTTTCCACTATCGTCCCCTGCATTTCTATGGTTTCTTCTTTCGCCATTAACGAGTCGGAAACACGCCGCCCTTGAAATTGGCTTTTTTGAGCAGGCTTTCATACTGATGGCTCATTGCATACGCCTGCACCTGCGCCATGAAGTCCATGGTAACCACCACGATGATCAGGAGGCTGGTGCCGCCGAAGTAGAACGGGACGTTCTTCCACACGATCAGGAATTCGGGCAGCAGGCAGACGAGCGTGACGTAGACCGAGCCCACCAGCGTAAGCCGCAGCATGATTTTTTCTATATAGCGCGCAGTCTGGTCGCCGGGCCGAATACCGGGCACGAAAGCACCGCTCTTCTTCAGGTTTTCCGCGGTTTCCTTCGGATTGAACATCAGCGCGGCGTAGAAGAAGCAAAAAAATACAATCGCCGCCGAGTATAAAAATACGTAAATCGGCTGTCCCGGGTGCAGCGTCGACGCAATATTCGCCAGCCAGCGCATGTTCTCGCTGGTGCCGAACCAGCCCGCGAGGGTGGCCGGGAACAGGATGATGCTCGACGCAAAAATCGGCGGAATTACGCCCGACATGTTGAGTTTCAGCGGCAAGTGCGAAGACTGCCCGCCGTAGATCTTGCGGCCGACCTGGCGCTTGGCATAGTTGACCAGAATGCGCCGCTGGCCGCGCTCGACGAAACAGACCAACGCGGTGACGCCGATGACCAGCGCGGCGATGAAGAAAATGGTGAGTATGGTGAAGGCGCCGGTGCGCTGCAGTTCGAGCGTGCCGACGACCGCGTTCGGCAGTCCGGCCGCGATGCCGGCGAATATGATCAGCGAAATGCCGTTGCCGATGCCGCGCTCCGTGATCTGCTCGCCGAGCCACATCAGGAACATGGTGCCCGTCACCAGCGTGATCATGGTCGTTAAGCGAAACGCGAGTCCCGGATCGAGCACGAGGCCGCGCTGCGACTCGAGCGCGATGGCGATACCCATGCCCTGGAAGAGGGCGAGCCCGGCGGTGCCGTAGCGCGTGTACTGGGTGATCTTGCGGCGGCCCGACTCGCCTTCTTTCTTGAGCGCTTCGAGCGTCGGCGATACCACCGTCATCAGTTGCATGATGATGGACGCGGAAATATACGGCATGATGCCGAGCGCGAATATCGTGAAGCGCGACAGCGCGCCGCCCGAGAACATGTTGAACATGTCGAGGATGCCGCCTTTTTGCGACTTGAAAAGCTCCGCGAGCGTGACGGGATCGATGCCCGGCACCGGAATGTGCGCGCCGATGCGGTACACGATCAGCGCGCCCAGCAGGAACAACAGGCGACGGTTAAGGTCGCCCATCTTGCCCTGCATGCTCAGCCTGGATTCCTGATTAGCCAACGTTTCTCAACCTTATTTTTTCTTGCCGCCGGTTTTGTCTTTGCCGTCTTTACCGCCGTCCTTGCCACCCTTGGCTTTGGGTTCGGGCGCGGCCTTGGCTTCCGCCTTGGCTTCGGCTTTCACTTTCGAATCGGCTTTGGCCTTGCTCTTGGCGTCGGCTTTGGCTTCCGCGTCTACCGCGGCCTTGGCGTTCTCGTCAGCGATGGTCGCGGAAGTGACTGCGGCGCGGGTTTCAGCCCTGATGACGGCCTCGGCGCGGCGCGCGACCTTCTTGCCCTGCTTGGTCGGCTTGCCGCCGGTGCTCTCGGGCATTTCCATTTTGCCGCCGGCCGCTTCGACCGCTGCGCGCGCGCCCTTGGACGCGAGCAGACCGTGTAAAGTGACTTTGCGCTTCAATTCACCGGACACAATGACTTTCGCGGTCAGCGCGTGGATCGGCACGATGCCCGCATCTTTCAACACTAGGATATCGATGGTATCGACCTTCAACCGGTTCAGATCCGACAGGCGCACTTCGGCGGTATCGCCGCGCGTGGGCGAATTGAATCCGCGCTTGGGCAGGCGGCGCTGCAGCGGCATCTGCCCGCCTTCGAAGCCGACCTTGTGATAACCGCCCGCGCGGGACGATTGGCCCTTGTGTCCACGGCCCGCCGTCTTGCCAAGTCCGCTGCCGATGCCGCGGCCGACGCGGCGTTTCGCGTGTTTGGCGCCGGCGGCAGGTTTGATCGTGTTGAGTTGCATCTGATTATCCCTCGCTCTTCACGAGATAGCTGACTTTGTTGATCATGCCGCGCGTCGCCGGCGTATCGATCACTTCGGCGGTCGAATTGATGCGGCGCAGGCCGAGCCCGCGCACAGTCGCGCGATGCGATTGCATCGTCCCGATCAGGCTCCTGACGAGCGTGACCTTGATTTTCTTGCCCGCCGCCGGTTTAGTTGTTGATTTTGCCTTGGCCATGATGATTAACCCGCGATCTCTTCGACCGTCTTGCCGCGTTTGGCGGCGATATCCGACGGCGTATTCATGGTCTGCAGACCGTTGAGGGTCGCGCGCACCACGTTGTACGGGTTCGTCGAACCGATGATCTTGGCAAGCACGTTGGTGACGCCCATCACTTCGAAAATCGCGCGCATCGGGCCGCCGGCGATGATGCCCGTGCCGTCGGAGGCCGGCTGCATGTAAACCCGCGCCGAGCCATGGCGGCCGATCACCGCGTGATGCAGGGTGCCGTTCTTCAGATTGATCTTGACCAGCTTGCGGCGTGCTTCGTCCATCGCTTTTTGCACGGAGACCGGCACTTCGCGCGCCTTGCCTTTGCCCATGCCGACGCGGCCATCGCCGTCACCGACCACAACGAGCGCGGCGAAACCCATGACGCGGCCGCCCTTCACCACCTTGGTGACGCGGTTGATCGCGATCATTTTCTCGCGCAGGCCGTCGCCGCGTTCTTCGCCGCCAGCCATCCTGTTTGCCTGAAGTTTTGCCATGTATTTTCCTGACTAGAACTTGAGCCCGTGCTCGCGCGCGGCTTCCGCCAGCGCCTTGACACGACCGTGATATCTGTAGCCCCCGCGGTCGAAAGCGACCGCTTCGATGCCCAGCGCCTTGGCTTTTTCCGCGATCAATTTACCGACCGCAGCCGCAGCCTCGACATTGCCGCCGTTCTTGACCGACTTGCGCAATGCCGGCTCGATGGTTGACGCGCTGGCCAGGACCTTGGAGCCGCTTGCATCGATGACCTGCGCGTACATGTGCCCGTTCGAGCGGTGCACTGCCAGCCGCACGACGCGCAGCTCCGCGATCTTGCGGCGGGTCTGCTGTGCGCGGCGCATGCGCGCCTGATGTTTGTCTTCTTTCATCTCTCGCCTCTACTTCTTCTTGGTCTCTTTGAGGATGACCGTCTCGTCGGAATAACGCACGCCTTTGCCCTTGTACGGCTCCGGACGACGGTAGGCGCGGATCTCCGCCGCCACCTGGCCGACTACCTGCTTGTCGATGCCCTTGATCAAGATTTCGGTCTGCGTCGGCGTCTCGACCTTGATGCCTTTGGGCATCTGGTGCACGACGGGATGCGAGAAACCGAGCGTCAGGTTCAATTTGTCGCCTTGTGCCTGCGCGCGGAAACCGACGCCGACCAGGTTCAGCTTGCGCTCGTAGCCCTTGGTCACGCCCTGCACCATGTTGGCGACCAGCGCGCGCATCGTTCCCGACAGCGCATTGGCGGCGTGCGACTCATTCGCCACCTTGAACTGCAGTGTGTTCTCGACCTTCTCGAGCTTGACCTGGTCCGACAGGAACTGCGTCAAGGTGCCGAGCGGCCCCTTCACCGAAATCTCGCTCGGCGAAAACTGGACTTCAACGCCGGTCGGCAATTCGACCGGAAAGTTACCTATTCTGGACATCGCTAATCCCCGTTTACAGCTTCAACTATGCAACGATGCACAAGACTTCGCCGCCAATGCCGAGGCCGCGTGCTTTGCGGTCGGTCATCACGCCCTTCGAAGTCGACACGATGGCGACGCCGAGGCCGTTCATGACCTTCGGAATGTCGTCGCACGGCTTGTAGATGCGCAGTCCCGGGCGGCTCACGCGCTCGAGCTTCTCGATGACGGGGCGGCCTGCGTAGTACTTGAGGCCCACTTCCAGCGTCGGTTTGCCTTCCAGCGGACGCACCGCGAAGTCGTCGATGTAGCCTTCGTCCTTGAGGACTTTGGCGATCGCGGCCTTCACCTTGCTCGCCGGCATTGCGACTGAAACTTTTTCCGACATCTGCGCATTGCGTATACGCGTCAACATGTCGGCGATCGGATCACTCATGCTCATAATATTGGTCTCTCCAGCTTCCTGCTACCAGCTCGCCTTGATGATGCCGGGAATCTCGCCGCGCATCGCGATATCGCGCAATTTGCTGCGGCCGAGGCCGAACTTGCTGTAAACGCCGCGCGGACGCCCGGTCAGCGCACAACGATTGCGCAGCCGCACCGGACTCGAATCGCGCGGCAGCTTCTGCAGCTTGAGGCGCGCTTCGTAGCGGTCTTCCGGTGAAAGTTTCTGGTCGTTGATGAGCGCCGTCAATTGCGTGCGCTTGGCGGCGAATTTTTTCACCATCTTGCGGCGGTTCTGATCGCGGAGTTGCAACACGAGTTTGGACATGGGCTAGTTCCTGAACGGAAATT
>JBDSSV010000007.1:0-8084 GCA_039928535.1 Burkholderiales bacterium | reverse complement strand
GAGGTTGTTGTTGAGCGCCGGCAGGCAGATGCGAAACGCCAGCGGCAGCACGATCAGCACGTACGCCTTGAGCCGCGAGAAGCCCAGCGACTCCGCAGCCTCAACGGTGGCGCGCGGCACCGCTTCGATGCCGGAGCGGAAGATTTCAACGTTGAATGCGCCCGCATAGAGCGACAGCGCGAATATCGCCCACTGCATGTTGGTGATGAGCGGCACGCCGTTGGCGGCCTTCACCAGATGGCCGATGCCGAAGTAAAAGAAATAGATCTGCACCAGCGGCGGGGTATTGCGGAAGAACTGGATGTACCAGTAGACGATCCTGCGCGTGAGTCCCAGTCGCGAGCCCTGCAGCCAGGCACCGATGACGCCGATGACGACCGACAGGACGACGCAGGAGAACGCGAGCTTCAGTGTCGTGAAAAAGCCATTGACGAAACGGCTGCGGTCGAACGCGTCGTAGAAAATCGTCAGGTTGATGCCGGACGCGTTATAGAGCCAGCGAAACCATTCGAAGAACTCTTGCATGTGAATCCACGAAAAAGGGCGCGGTGTGCGCCGCGCCCTGTGCCGGATTGTGCGAGTTTACTTCTTGGCTTTATAGTCGGCGTTCATCTTTACGGCGTAAGCGGAGTTCGCCAGGCCGTATTTTTTCTCGAGCTGAACCAGCATGCCGGTGCGGTGCCAGTCGGCGACGGTGGTCGACATGAATTTGTAGAACGATTCCTCGCCGAGCTTGACCGCGAGCCCCCACGGGCCGTCGAGTATGGTCTTGAACGGCATTTCGTATTCTTTCCACTCCGGTTCCAGCAGATTGGCCATGAGCAGCGTGTCGTCATAGATGAATCCCACGCAGTCATTGCCTTTCAGCGCGCTGTAAACTTCGGCGGTGCCCTTGAATGCGACGATTTCCGCGCCGTAATCCTGCTGGATCTGCTTGTTGTACCACGCGCCCTGGATCATGCACGTCTTCTTGCCTTTGACGTCTTTCCACTCTTTCAGCTTGGCCGCTTTCGGCGTGAGGATATTTACGCCCGACGAGTAGTAGGGCGGCTCGACGATGTAAACCACTTTGCGGCGATCGGCATTGTCGTTCATGGTGGCGATCATGAGATCGATCTTGCCCTGCTCGAGAAACTGCATGCGGTTCGACGACACCACCGGCACGAGCTCGAGTTTGACGCCGAGACGCTTGGCGACGTCGGCGGCAAGATCCGGTTCCATGCCGATGATGGCGCCGCCCGGATCGCGGAAACCGTACGGCTTGTAATCGGCTTTGACGCCGACGATCAGCGTCCCACGTTTTTTGATGTCGTCGAGCGCGTGCTGGGCGCGCGCCGGCGTGGCGACTACGAGTGCGAATACGGCAATGAGTGCGAAATTAAGCAGGCGGGACATGGAACCTCCTCTGAAGTATGTCTGCGCATCCGAAGCGAAACGCGTGCCACTGTAGCACACGCCGAAACGACGCTACAAACGCACGGGCCGACTAGGCGTTGGCCGCCAATGCAGTGCGCGCGGCACTCTTGTGGTGCAGCGAGGCGAGGGCGGCGATCGTGCGCGCGTCATTCGCCTGGTCGAGGCCGTCGATCGCGTTGTAGAGCTGCTCCACGCGGTCGGCCGGCAGCGCGCGCAGTGCGCAGTTGACGAATTTGTCCTTCAACTGCTCGCGCGTGAGCGGATTCTTCGACGTGCGGCCGTAGGGCTGATTGACCTTGTGCGAGAGCACGCGGCCGTTTTTCAGCGTGACTTTGACTTCGGCGCCGAAATGATTGTCGGCGGGGAACTGCGCGGTTGTGTACGCCGCGGCCTTGACGCGCGAAGTGAGTTCGCGGGTCTTCGCATCCTTGTACGCATCGCCCTCGAACTGGTCGATGGCTACCTTGCGGTCGATGACTGCGCGCGCGAGGCAGTATTGCACGCTGAATTTCGCATCGAGCGCGCTTTGCGGGTTCGGCCGATTGGTGTGCTCGAGACGTCGCGTGTGCGTCCACGACTCGATGCGCTCGACGTCCGTCGCTTTCACGTCGTGCTCGCGCACAAGATTGAGCATCGCGTCGATCGCGGGATGCGTACTGCCGCAGCACGGGTACTGCTTTATCGCAATACCCGGCTCGATGATGTCCCACGGTTTCGCCCACGCGGCGACGATCTTCGCGGCATCGTAAGTGTCCGGGCCGTTGAAGACGTCGAGGAAGCCCTGTTTGTGCTCGAACACGCTTTGCGCGTTGGCGGTATAGCCTTCGCGCGCGAGCAGTGCGGCGTAAAGCCCGTTGCGCGCGCAATGTCCGACATGCAGCGGCTTCATCATGGTGCCGAAATTGGCTTTGATGCCGGAGGCGAACGACGCGGCAGCGGCCAGCGCCACTGCCGTTTTTGCGGCGTCGAGCTTGAGCAGTTTCGAGCACGCGGCGGCGGAGCCGAACACGCCCAGCGTCGCCGTCGGATGCCAGCCTTTCATGTAATGATGGAAATTCACGCCGAGAGCAATTTTTGTCTCGGCTTCGAAACCCGCGACGTACGCTGCGATGAATTCGCGTCCGCTCGCGCCGACCTCATCCGCCAGCGCGAACAGCGCCGACAGCACGGGCGCCGACGGGTGCCCGCCGAAAGTGTTGTTGCAGTCGTCGAAGTCGAGCGCGTGCGACGCGGCGCCGTTGATGACGGCGGCGTCGAGCGCGCTGACGCGTCGATCGGTGCCTAAAACATGGCTGGGCCCTGCGCCCGCACCTAACGCGCGCGCGGCGAGTTGCGCGGTGTGCTCGTTGCAGCCGGCGAGTGTCACGCCGACGGTGTCGAGCACACCAACTTTGGCCCAGTGCACGGCGTCCTGCGGCAGGTCTTCGTATTTGACGGCAGCGATGCGCTGCCCGAGTTCGATGGCGATGGACATGTCAGCTCTCCTCTTCAATTCCGGATTGTGAATTCTACTCCGCCCGCACGCCGGTTTCCTTGACGACCCTGGCCCACCGGGCGAGTTCGGATTTGATGTGGGCCGCGAAATTTTCCGGCGTGCGTGCGACCGGCTCGGAGCCGTCGGCGGCAAAGCGCTCGCCGACTTCGGGTGCTTGAAGGGCCTTGACGACGGCAGCGCTCAGACGATCGACGATCGGCTTGGGCGTGCCGGCGGGCGCCAGCATGCCGTACCAGCCGCCAACATCGAAACCCGGCAGGCCGGATTCGGAGATGGTTGGAAGATCGGGCACTGCGCGCGAGCGCTGCGCGGTGCTGAGCGCAAGCCAGCGCAGGCGGCCGGCCTTCACGTGCTGGATCGTGCCGATGATGGTCGTGAACTGCGCATTGATCTGGCCGCCGAGCAGATCGTTGATGCCGGCGGCGCCGCCTTTGTATGGCACGTGGATCCATTCGATTTTCGCCATCTGCGCAAAGAGCGCGCTGGCGAGATGGCTGAGTCCGCCCGTGCCCGACGAGCCGTAGGTCAGCGTGCGCGGTTTGGCGCGCGCGAGTTCGATGAATTCGCGGACCGACTTTGCCGGCACGGACACGTGCACCGACAAGCAGTAGGGTTGCGCCGTCAGCTGCGACACCGGTGCGAAGTCACGCACGAGATTGAACGGGACTTTGATGAGGGCAGGGTTCACCGTGTTCGACGCGGACACCAGGACGACGGTGTAGCCATCGGGCGGCGATTTGGCGGCCAGTTCCAGTCCGATGTTGCCCGATGCGCCCGGACGGTTGTCGACGACGACCTGCTGGCCGAGAATTTCGCCGAGCTTCTGCGCAACCGCGCGTGCGGTCGTGTCCGAGCCGGCGCCGGCGGTGAGGGGAACGATGAAACGGATCGGCCTCGAGGGGTAGGTATCGGCGGCTACGGCTACTGAAGGCAGGATCAAGCCACAGATAAACGCAGATGAAAAAAATCGAAAAGCGTTTGCCACAGAGAACACAGAGAACACAGAGGTCACAGAGAAAACATCAAAACCAATGGCGCGTGAGAATTTGTATTTTCGTATTTTCTCTGTGTCCTCTGTGCACTCCGTGGCTAGATTTTTTTGCATTTGATTTCAGCTCAATCAACACGGATGTTCGCTTCTTTGACGACCTTCGCCCACTTCGCGATTTCGCTCTTGATATGCGCGCCGAACTGCTCGGGCGTGCTGCCCACCGCTTCGGAGCCATCCGCCGCGAGCCGGCCCTGCACGTCGGGGCTGTGCAGAATGCGCACGATTTCCTTGTTCAGCTTCTCGATGATGGGCCGCGGTGTTTTCGCCGGCGCGAGCACGCCGTACCAGCCGGCGACTTCATAACCGGGAACGCCGGCTTCCTCCATCGTCGGTAGATCGGGCGCGCCTTGCGAGCGTTTCTTCGTCGTCACCGCGAGCGCACGTACGCGTCCGGCTTTTCTCTGCGTATCGCTTTGCAGCAGCGTCGAGAAGAGCATCTGGATCTGTCCGCCAACCACGTCGTTCAACGCAGGCGCACCGCCTTTGTACGGCACGTGCACGAGCTTGATGCCGGCGAGGGAACACAGCAGCGCACCCGACAGGTGACTCAGTCCGCCGAGACCGGACGAGCCGTACGTCATCGAGTCGGGCTTGGCCTTCGCCAGCGCAATGAGTTCTTTCACGGATTTGGCGGCGACGGACGGATGCACGACGAGCGCATAGGGCTGGGTTGTCGCCTGCGTGATGGGCGCCAGGTCGCGCGATAAATCGTACGGCAGCTTGTAGAGCGAAGAATTGACCGAGTGACTCGACGAAATCATCGTCAGCGTATAACCGTCGGGCGGCGATTTGGTCGCGATATCCACGCCTATCGTGCCGTTGGCGCCGGCACGGTTGTCCGGCACGACGGTCTGGCCCCACGCCTCGGTGAGCTTAAGCGCAATCGCGCGCGCCGTCAGGTCGGTGCCGCCGCCGGGCGCAAAAGGAATGATCACGCGTATGGGCTTGCTCGGATATGTTGTCGTTGTAACGAGTGCGATGCGGTAAAGCCCGGCGGCCTGCACGCCCTGCCCGCGAACGGGCCTGCGGCTAACGAGTCCGGGCGCGTCCGCCTCGGCGAACGGAACGATGAGGCGGATGGGTTTGTTGAGATAGGCGTCGCCCTGGGCGTGGGTAATTTGACTGGTCGCTAGCACTGCAAGCGCGGCGCAACTCGGGAATATCAGGCGGCTATTCAAAGTCTGTTTCCTCCTTTTGATTCGCGAGGGCGGGACGTGACGACTGCGCGGCGCCACGGCTTGCGCGGGAATCTACGGCGATTATATTGTCAAACGCGCGCGCTCGCAGCAGTGATGCGCTATCGAGGCCGTATGCCGCCGGCGGGAAACTCCGCGAGGGCGCTGCTGACTCAGCTTGTCGGCATCAATTTTTTGATGGTAAGAACGGCGCGGCAAAGGCTGATAATGCCGCCACCTGCACGCCCGTAAACTCATCGCGTGCCGCAACCCACTCAACCCGCGTCTTGATCTGGCGGTCGATTATCTCCGTGTTTTCGGCCGATGCGGTTACCACCGCGTAATATCCCATGCGGGCAGGCCGCACCATAGCGCTCCAGCCGCTCTCCGATGCCGATGCCGCCGAAGCGATTTGCCGGTTGGGAACCAGAATCAGCGTGGCAAGACCTTGTGGCGTTTCGAACACGATGTGCCAGCCGAAATCCTTGCCTACCGGGCAAAGCTTGATATAACGCACGCGCCCGATCGGTTCCTTGATCTTTCCACCGACACTGCGGATTGCCTCGTTGAGCGCGTCGGGCCCGGTGTTGAGCAACGTTGTAAACGATTCCGGCGATTCGACCACGTGCTCGATCGCGTAGGCTGCGTATTTTGTATCTTCGCCGGGGGCGGCGGTTTTCAGCGCGTTGAAGCCCACCGCGATACTCAGGACGATGCTCGCGGCCAGAGCCCAGGCTCGCCACGCCGGGCGTGCCGCATTTCGGCGCTGCAGCAGCACCCGCGCCGCCAGTCCTTCCGGAACAGCAGTCGCGAGCGCCCGCTCGATTTGAGCCTCCGATTCGTCGACGCTCTGCGCAAACGCAAGGCAGCTTGCGCATTCGGATGCGTGGCTCCGCGCCGCCACGGAAAGGCGCCGTGGATCAGCCAGTTTTTCACGATGAAAATCCAGGCAATTCATAGGATGGCTCTGCGCTTTTCGATTTCGGGGTAATGCTTGCGCAACGCCTGGCGCGCGCGCGTCAGGCGTGTCATGACTGCGCCCTCGCTGGTGCCGAGCAATTCCGCAATTTCGACGCAGCTGTATCCGCCCAGGACCTGCAACAAAAGCGGTTCGCGGTAGGCCAGCGGCAAATGCCCAATGCACTGTTCCATTTCAAGATCGTCGGTAACTCGGGACGCTGCAGGAATTTCCAGCTCGTACACATCGTCTTCCGTCATGGGCAGCCGCTTGCGCGCGAAGGTTCGCGCATATTCGTGTCTCAGTATGGTGATGAGCCACGGTTTGACCGCGGCTATCTCGTGGAGATCGGCCCAGCTTTTCCAGGCGCGGGTAAAAGCTTCCTGCACGAGATCTTCGGCCAAAAAGCGGTCGTGGCATAGCCAGTAAGCATACCGGTACAAATCCGCACTGTAGGCGAGTACCGTTTGCTCGAAATCCCTGGTCTTTTGGCCGGAGGGCAGCACATTGATCCTTGTTCCTGGCGGAATCAGCGATCCCGTGTTGCATTAGACCCGCTCGGCCGCCAAATCCTTACACGGGGGTCCGTTGTTCGCAAGCCCTGCGGGGGGGAACTCAATCGCCGCAGCCGCCCGGCACAGCATCAATTTCGCAGGCGTGTAAGGAATAGCCCGTATGGCGGGTCTCTACTGACGGAGCGGCTAATCTCGCGTTGCGTGGCTTGGCCTGACTCATTGTTCCCTTATCTTGCCAGAACCTTAAAGGAGTATTCCATGAAGAAGCTGCTTACGATGGTATTTGCGGGCTGTATGGCGGTCGCGATGGCGGGCGCCTTTGCGGCAGACATGATGAAGAAAGACGACATGATGAAGAAGGACGAAATGATGAAGAAGGACGAAATGAAGAAAGACCACATGGCGAAAGACGGCATGATGAAGAAAGACGAAATGAAGAAAGACGCCATGCACAAGGACGAAATGAAGAAATAAATCCCTGCGTGCGGGCCGTCGGCCGGGCGCAACCACAGCGTGGCCGGCGGACTCTTTGACCATTGGTCGCATGCAGGGTTTATGCCTGGATTTTTTCATGGAGCGGCAGCCTCACCGAGGAAAAGATTATGGATAAAGCATGGATAGGCTTGACTCTTGTCGTCGCCACGTGCGGCCTGGCAAATTTCCCGGCGGCGGCGCAATGCGTCAAGCAAAGCCCGGCGCATGCAGTTGCGTTGATCGAGCTATATACGTCGGAGGGCTGCAGCAGCTGCCCGCCGGCGGACCGCTGGCTTAGTCACATCGAACGCGATGGATACAACGTCGATGAATTGATTCCGCTTTCCCTGCACGTCGACTACTGGGATCAACTGGGATGGAAGGACCGCTTTGCCAGTGCGCGCTTCACCGAGCGCCAGCGTGTGCTTGCCAATCTGTCGCGAAGCCGCGTGGTTTATACGCCGGAGGTATTTCTGAATTCGCGTGAGCTACGCAACTGGGATTCGGCGGCTGAGGTGCGCCAGGCGGTGAAAAAAATCAACGCGATGCCGGCGATGGCCGACATTCGCTTGGAACTCGATCTGGCGTCGCCGTCGCAAGTGCCGATCAAGGCACGCTTTACGCTCAAATCCGGTGCGGCCGGCCGGCAGCCGCAGGCGTACGTCGCGTTGTACGAAAGCAAGTTGATCACCGATGTGAAGGCCGGCGAGAACCGCAACGTTTCATTGCATCACGATTACGTGGTGCGCGAATGGCTAGGTCCGATTGAACTTACCGGCGGCGCGGCCGAGTACGGGAAAAAGCTGGCGCTCGACCGCGCATGGAATCCGAAAAATCTTGGGGTAGTCGCGTTTATTCAGGACCCCGGCAGCGGGGAGGTATTACAGGCAACAGCTTTACCCTTTTGCCGAGGGCCGAATGGGTAAGTCACGGTGTTGTTGGTCGGCGTCCATGCCGTTCTTGCTAAATTAATCGAGGAGTATCACATGAAACAGTTGCT
>JBDSSV010000006.1:0-6374 GCA_039928535.1 Burkholderiales bacterium | reverse complement strand
TTTCTGCGCGTCCGGGATGTATTCGTTGTAGGCCTCGTCGAGCACGACGAAAACCTGCGGCGGCACCGCGCGCAGGAAGCCATGCAGGTCGGCGCTGCTGATGAGCGTGCCCGTAGGATTGTTCGGGTTGGCCAGAAAAATCATTCGCGTGCGGGGCGTGACCGCCGCCAGCATCGCACCCAGGTCATGCGCAAAGTCGCGCGCCGGCACTTCGATCCCTTGTGCGCCCACCGCCTGTGTCGCCAGCGGATAGACCACGAACGCATGCTGCGAATAAATTGCTTCCAGTGCCGGTGTCAAAAACGTGCGGGCCGCCAGTTCCAGCACGTCGTTAGAACCGTTGCCGAGCACGATCTGCGCCATGTCGACGCCGTAACGCTGCGCGAGAGCAAGCTTTAGCTCGAAACCATTGCCGTCCGGGTAGCGCGCTATGTCGGCGAGCGCGGCCTGCATCGCCCGCATCGCCAGCGGACTTACGCCCAGCGGGTTCTCGTTGGACGCGAGCTTGATGATACTGGTCGGGTCGAGACCGAGTTCGCGGGCAAGTTCGCCAATCGGCTTCCCCGGCTGATAAGGAGCGATCGAGCGTACATAGGCGGGCGCGAGATCGCAAATATCGGGCACGCAATCACGGACGGAAATATTCATTGCCAGAATGTTCACTTTTGAATTTTGAATTTCGAATGTTGGATGCGACCCGGCGAACACTCTAGCGGTTCAACCCACCATTCAAAATTCAAAATTAATCATTCAACAATTCTAAACCGCGCCTACGGGATAGGAGCCTAGATTTTTCAGAAATGCCGCTTGCTCGGCCAATTCGCGCAGCGCCTCGGCAACATTGCTGTCGTGTTGATGCCCTTCGATATCGACATAGAACAGATATTCCCAGCGCGCTGTGCGCGCGGGCCTCGATTCCAGCCGCGTCATGCTGACGGCGTGCCGCTCGAATGGCGTGAGCAGTGCATGGATGGCGCCCGGCACATTGCGCGTCGACAGGACCAGCGACGTCTTGTCTTTGCCCGACTGGCCGGCGTCGTGCGCGGCGATGACGACGAAGCGCGTGGTGTTCTGCGGCTCATCTTCGATATTGCTCGTGATAATTTTCAGCCCGTAGAGCGCAGCTGCCGTCTTGCTGGCAATCGCCGCGGCGGCAGTGTCTTTGGACGCAAGGCGCGCGGCCTCAGCATTGCTCACCACCGGCGTGCGTTTCGCCATCGCATAATGCTGATTAAGCCATTCGTGACACTGCGCGAGGCTCTGGCTGTGCGACAGAATTTTCTTCACACCTGCCGGCCGGCCGGTCCGGCTCATCAGACACTGATGCACCGCCAGCAGAACCTCGCCGCAGATACTGAGCGGCGACGCGAGCAGGAGGTCGTGCGTGCGGTTGATGCTGCCCCCGCTCGAGTTCTCGATCGGCACCACGCCATACTGCACCGCCCCGGACTCGACCTGCCGGAACACTTCGTCTATCGTCGCGCAAGGCCGCATATGCGCCTGGCTGCCGAACTGCTTGATGGCGGCCTCTTCGCTGAAGGTGCCCTGCGGACCGAGGTAAGCCACCGATATGCCGTCTTCGAGCGCGCGACACGCGGACATGATTTCCGTGTAGACATGCGCCAGCGCAGCCGCCGGCAACGGTCCGCGATTGCGCGTAGTCACGCGTCGCACGACCTGGGCTTCGCGCTCGGGCCGGTATTTGGGGCCGCTTTTCGCGTGGCCAATGTCCTGCGCGAGGGCCGCGCGCTCGCTCAGCAGATCCACGAGGCGGTCGTCGAGCGCGTCGATGCGCGCGCGGATTTTTTTGAGCGAATCGGTCACGAAAGTTTCTCTCGAATCCGCGCGATGCCGCGGACAGACATGAATATTAAATCAATACGGCCCGCGCGGGTAATTCCCGCGGAAACGCGCTACGTTTTTGCGAGCGGCAGATAGCGCACCGCCAGCACGCCTTTGGTGGCGGCGATTTTGGCGACCACGGGCGCGGGCACCGCGCTGTCGACGTCGACCAGCGTATAGGCCATGTCGCCCTTCGACTTGTTCAGCATGTTGTGTATGTTGAGTCCCGCGTCCGCCATCGCAGTGGAAATCTGCCCCAGCATGTTGGGCACGTTGGTGTTCGCGATGCCGACACGGAACTGCGCCTCGCGCGCCATCATCACGTCCGGAAAATTGACCGCGTTCTGGATGTTGCCGTGCTCGAGGTAATCGCGCAGCTGGTCAACTACCATGATCGCGCAGTTGTCCTCGGCTTCGCGCGTGGATGCGCCAAGATGCGGCAAGGCAATCACGCCGGGCTGGCTCAACAGCGCCTGCGCGGGAAAATCGCACACATACGACTTCAGCTTTTTCGCCGCGAGCGCCGCCAGCACCGCGACGTTGTCGACGATGCCGTCGCGCGAAAAATTGAGCAGGATAGCGTCGCCGCGCATCAGTGCGAGGCGCTCGGCGTTGAGCAGATTTTTCGTTGCCTCGACGTACGGCACGTGCAGCGTCACGAAATCGGCCGCTTTCAGCACTTCCTCGACGGAATTGGCCTTTCTGACCTGCGCCGGCAGGCTCCACGCCGCGTCGACGGTGATATGCGGATCGTAGCCGAGCACATTCATGCCGAGCTTGATCGCCGCGTCGGCCACCAGGCTGCCAATCTTGCCGAGCCCGATAACGCCGAGCGTCTGCCGCGGCAATTCAATCCCCGCAAAGTTCTTCTTGCCGTCCTCGACGACTTTGTTCAGCGTCTCGTCGTCGCCCGCGAGGCCGTCGACAAAGCGCGTTGCCGGCAGCAGGTTGCGCGCCGCGATCAACATGCCGGCGATTACCAGTTCCTTGACCGCGTTGGCATTGGCGCCGGGCGCATTGAACACCGGCACGCCGCGCGCGCTCATCGCTTTGACCGGAATGTTGTTGGTGCCCGCGCCGGCGCGGGCTATTGCCTGCACGTGCGGCGCGATGGCAAACGCGTGCAAATCCTGCGAGCGCACGAGAATTGCATCCGGATCGGCGACTTTGGCGCCGACCTCGTAGTGCTCTGCCGGAAATCGCTGGAGGCCGATCTGCGCGATATTGTTTATCGTCAGGACGCGGTATGGGTCAGCCATTTTTTTTCTGGAACTCGCGCATGAATTCGACCAGCGCCTTGACGCCGTCGAGCGGCATCGCGTTGTAGATCGACGCGCGCATGCCGCCGACCGCGCGATGGCCTTTCAGCTCTACCATGCCCCGCTCTTTCGCCTGCTTGAGAAAATCGTCATTGAGCTGCTCGTTGCGCAGACGGAACGGCACGTTCATCAGCGAACGGTCGGCCTTTTCCACCGGCGAATAATAGAATTCGGTCTGATCGAGGTAATCGTACAGCACCGCCGCCTTGACCTGATTCATATGCGCGATTTTTTGCAGTCCGCCGAGTTTTTTCAGCCACTGGAACACGAGCCCGGCAATGTAAATGCCGTACGTCGCCGGCGTGTTGAGCATCGAATCGGCATCCGCCTGCGCTTTGTAATCCAGCACCGTCGGCGTGATCGGCAATACATTGCCGATGAGATCCTCGCGTACGATTACGATGGTGAGTCCCGCCGGCCCGATGTTTTTCTGCGCGCCGGCATAGATCAGGCCGTATTGCGCCACGTCGACCGGCCGCGACAATATGTGCGACGACATATCGGCGACCAACGGCACATTGCCAGTGTCCGGCACCCAGTTGAACTCGACGCCGCCTATCGTTTCATTCGTGCACACGTGCACGTAGGCTGCGTCGGGATCCAGCTTCCATGCCGCCTGTTTCGGCGCATACGTAAAATTTTTGTCTTCGGAACTCGCTGCCACATTGACCGCGCAATAACGCTTGGCGTCTTTAATCGCCTTCTTCGACCATTCGCCGGTGTTCACGTAGTCGGCGCTCTTCTTCCCGCGCAGCAGGTTCATCGGGATGGCGGCGAACTGCAACGTTGCGCCCCCCTGCAGGAACAGGACCTTGTAGTTGGCAGGCACGCCGAGCAGCTCGCGCAGATCGGCTTCGGCCGCCTCGGCGATGCTGATGAACTCCTTGCCGCGGTGGCTCATTTCCATGACCGACGTGCCGCAGCCGTGCCAGTCGAGCATCTCGCGGCTCGCCTGCTCGAGGACGGGTTCGGGCAATACCGCCGGGCCGGCGGCAAAATTATAGATACGCGACATTGGCTTGACCTTGTTATTGAAAGACGGCGAGAAAAAAGTAAATAAGCATCAGACGGGCGGGTCGCCGTCGGCGGGCGGAGTCCCATCCGGCGGCGGAGCCGCATCGCTCTCCTTGCGCACCGCCTCCTCGCCGTTTTCTTCGTCGTCCCGCTCGAGTATTTTCTCGAGCCCGGCGAGTTTCTCGCCTTCGCCGAGGTTGATCAGGCGCACGCCCTGCGTCGCGCGGCCCATATCGCGGATTTCCGAAATGCGCGTGCGGATAAGCACGCCGCCGGTGTTGATCAGCATGATTTCGTCGTCGTCGCCGACGATCTGGGCGGCGACCAGCTTGCCGTTGCGCTCCGAATTCGCGATCGCAATCATGCCCTGCGTGCCGCGGCCATGCTTGGTGTAGTCGCCGATCGGCGTACGTTTGCCGTAGCCGTTCTCGGTCGCCGTCAACACCGAGACATTTTCGTTTTCAGCCGTTAGCAGCGAGATTACGCGTCCGCCCTCGGACACCCGCATGCCGCGCACGCCGCCCGCGTTTCTGCCCATGGCGCGCACTTCATCTTCGGCGAAGCGCACGGCCTTACCGGCGTCGGAGAAGAGCATGACGTCCTGCTTGCCGTCCGTCAGAGCGACGCCGATGAGATAGTCGCCGTCATCGAGATTCACTGCGATGATGCCCGACGGCCGCGGGCGCGAGAATTCCGACAGCGCCGTCTTTTTGACGGTGCCATTGGCGGTCGCCATGAAAACAAACTGGTCGTCGACGAACTCCTTGACCGGCAGTACGGCCGTGATTTTCTCGTGCTCGAGCAGCGGCACCAGGTTGACGATAGGCTTGCCGCGGCTGGTACGGCTGCCCTGCGGCACGCTGTAGACCTTCAACCAGTAGATGCGCCCGCGGTTCGAGAAGCACAGGATGAAGTTGTGCGTGTTGGCGCTGAACAGCTTCTCGACGAAATCGTCATCCTTGATGGTGGTCGCCTGCTTGCCGCGGCCGCCGCGCTTCTGCGCGCGGTAATCGGCCACCGGCTGCGACTTCATATAGCCGCCGTGCGACAGCGTCACCACCACTTCCTCGGACGCGATCAGATCTTCCATCGAAAGATCCTGCGTGTTTTCGACGATCTCGCTGCGGCGCTCGTCGCCGTACTGCTTCCTGATGTAGTCGAGTTCGCCGCTGATGATGTGCGTTATGCGCTCGGGCTTCGCCAATATGTCGAGCAGATCGACGATCGTCGCCATCACATCCTTGTATTCCGCGACGATCTTGTCCTGCTCAAGCCCCGTCAAGCGCTGCAATTGCATTTCGAGGATGCGCTGCGCCTGCGCGTCGGACAGGCGATAGCCGTTCTTATGGAAGCCGAACTCGGGCGCAAGGCCCGCCGGACGCGCCGCTGTCGGCTCGACCCTGGCGAGCATTTCCTCGACCAGCGTCGAGCGCCACAACCGCGACATCAACTGCTCTTTGGCCTCGGCCGGCGTTTTCGCCGCCTTGATCAGCGCAATGACGTCGTCGACATTGGACAGCGCGACGGCGAGGCCCTCCAGGATGTGGCCGCGCTCGCGCGCTTTTTTCAGTTCAAATATCGTGCGCCGCGTGACAACCTCGCGCCGGTGGCGCAAAAACGCGTCGAGCATCTGACGCAGGTTGAGCAGGCGTGGCTGGCCGTCGACCAGCGCCACCATGTTCACGCCGAAGCTGTCCTGCATCGACGTTTCTTTATACAGATTGTTGAGAATGACTTCGGCGTTTTCGCCGCGCTTCAGTTCGATCACTGCGCGCATGCCCGACTTGTCGGATTCATCGCGTATTTCGGAAATGCCTTCAAGCCGCTTGTCGCGCACCAGTTCGCCAATCTTGATCAGAAGATTGGCCTTGTTCAACTGGTATGGAAGCTCGTCGATGACGATGGCCTGGCGGTTGCCCTTATCCATGTCTTCGATGTGAGCGCGCGCGCGTATCACGACGCGGCCGCGCCCGGTGCGCAATGCATCCTTGACGCCCGAGGTGCCGTAAATAATCCCGCGCGTCGGAAAATCCGGCGCCGGCACAATCTTGATCAGCTCCTCGATGCCGATCTCGGGGTCCTTCAGCAAGGCCTGGCACGCGTCGACGACTTCGGAAAGGTTGTGCGGCGGAATATTCGTCGCCATGCCGACCGCGATGCCGGACGAACCGTTGATCAGCAGGTTCGGAATCTTAGACG
>JBDSSV010000005.1:0-2935 GCA_039928535.1 Burkholderiales bacterium | reverse complement strand
GTCGTACACTTTCAACGATATTTCGCAGGGCAGCGATGCAACGCCGCTGTGGATTCCGCAAATCAGCATGGCGCTGGGTACCATCGTCCTGTGGGTCGCGTTCGTCGATGCGCTGGTCGGGTTGATCCGCAGCGGACGCGCGCCGGTCAAGGCCGGGCCCGCGTCTGAGCCTGCGCATATCGAGTAGCGGCGATGGAAGTCCTGATCACGGCGCTGCTGATTGCATTCCTGTTTGTGCTGCTGGCCAGCGGCGTGTGGATCGGGCTCGCGCTCGCGGGCGTGGCATGGATCGGCATGGAGCTCTTCACTGCGCGCCCGGTCGGTGACGCGATGACGGTGACGATCTGGGGCACGGCGTCAAGCTGGACGCTGACGGCGCTGCCGCTTTTCATCTGGATGGGTGAAATCCTGTTTCGCACGCGCTTATCCGAGGACATGTTCAGCGGACTGGCGCCGTGGATGGAGAAAATTCCCGGGCGGCTCCTGCACACCAATATCATCGGCTGCGCGATTTTCGCCGCGGTCTCGGGCTCTTCGGCGGCAACCTGCGCGACCATCGGCAAGATGACTTTGCCCGAACTGGCCAAGCGCGGCTATCCGGAACACATGACGATAGGCACGCTGGCCGGTGCCGGCACGCTCGGCCTGCTCATACCGCCGTCGATCATCATGATCGTCTACGGTGTCACCGCCAACGTCTCGATCGCGCAATTGTTCGTCGCCGGCATTCTGCCGGGCATACTGCTGGCGGCCCTCTTCATGGGCTATACGATCGTGTGGAGTCTTTTGAACCCCGAGCGCATCCCGGCGCCGGACCGCATCTCGACCTTCAGGGAAAAATTGTGGTCATCGCGGCACCTGATACCGGTCGTCTCTTTGATCATGCTGGTGCTCGGATCCATCTACTTGGGAATTGCGACGGCGACCGAGGCTGCGGCGTTCGGCGTCGTCGGCTCGCTCGCGATTGCCGCCATGCAGGGCGCACTCACCGTGAAAGAGTTCAACAGCAGTCTGATGGGGGCGACCCGTCTTTACTGCATGATCGCGCTGATACTCGCCGGCGCTTCGTTTCTCACGCTGGCGATGGGCTATATCGGCCTGCCGCGCCATCTCGCCGAGAGGATCGGCGGACTCGGGCTCTCGAAATTCGCGCTGCTGATTGCACTCATGGTTTTCTACGTCATTCTCGGCTGCTTCCTGGACGGCATTTCGATGGTGGTGTTGACCATGGGCGTGATATTGCCGACAATCGAAAAAGCCGGCATCGATCTGCTGTGGTTTGGCATATACATCGTGCTGGTTGTCGAAATGGCGCAGATCACGCCGCCGGTGGGCTTCAACCTGTTCGTTCTGCAGGGCATGACCGGCCGTCAGATGACCTATATCGCGCGCACTGCGGTCCCGATGTTCCTGCTCATGGCGGTGGCGGTTCTGCTGGTCTATTTCATTCCGGGCATCGTCACGATTCTGCCGCAGAACATGTATGGGCGATGATGTCTGACGGACAAGGCAACATGACTGTGGCGGCGGGTCCCGCCGGACTGCGCCCCGAAATCAACGCGTGGTACCTGTGGAGCTTCGCGGTCGGCCTCGTCATCTCGGGCGAATACTTCGGCTGGAACTACGGCTGGGGCGTCGCGGGGACGGTCGGTTTCCTCGTGACGACGCTGATCGTCGCCGTGCTCTACATCGCGTTCATATTCAGTTTCACCGAGCTGACGACGGCGCTACCGCATGCGGGCGGACCGTTTGCGTACGCGTTGCGTGCTTTCGGACCGGCCGGCGGGCTGATCGCCGGTTATGCGACGCTCATCGAGTTCGTTTTTGCCCCGCCCGCGATTGCAGCCGCGCTCGGTGGGTACATACATTTCATGTTTGCACAGGTCGATGCGTTGGCAGTGGGTATTGCGGCGTACGCGATATTCGTCGGCATTAACGTGCTGGGAGTAAAACAGGCAGTGCGCTTTGAATTCTGCGTGACAGTACTGGCGGTGGTCGAGCTGATGGTATTTATGGCGGTGGTGGCGCCAGGGTTTGAGATGCGCAATTTCCTCGCTGATCCGATGCCGGCGGGTTACGTCGGCGTGCTGGCGGCGATCCCGTTTGCGATCTGGTTCTTTCTGGCGATCGAAGGTGTCGCGATGGTGGCGGAAGAGGTCAAGGACCCGCACACGACCATTCCGCGCGGTTATGCGAGCGGCATACTGACGCTGGTGGCGCTGGCGCTGGGCGTAATGGTGTTCGCGGGCGGCGTAGGCGATGCGGCAAAGCTCGCGAAGGTCGATTACCCGCTGCCCGAAGCGATGGCGCAGGTGGTGGGCCGGCAAAGCGGCTGGATACATATGCTGGTGGCGATCGGGTTGTTCGGGCTACTCGCGTCGTTTCACGGCATCATCCTGGCGTGCTCGCGGCAGATTTTCGCGCTGGCACGCGCTGGCTATCTGCCGGCCGTGCTGGCCGCCCTGCATCCCGTGCGAAGGACCCCGCGTCCGGCGTTGATTGCAACCGGTGTGCTGGGCGTGGTTGCGCTGATTTCGGGTAAGACCAATGAACTGATCACCTTGTCGGCGCTGGGTGCGATAGTCATGTACATCACGAGCATGCTGAGCCTGTTTCGTTTGCGCCGCCGTGAGCCCGGCTTGGCGCGGCCATTCCGCGCGCCGTGGTATCCGGTGACGCCAATCGTCGCGCTCGCGCTGTCTATATTGAGCCTTGCCGTCATCGCCTGGTTCAACGTCGCGCTCACGCTTTTTTTCACCGGCGGCCTGGGCATCGCATACGTTTACTTCCGGCTGACCGGTGCCCAGCGCGCGGGTGCGGCTCACGACGCCCTGCTCGTGCCAGTGAGGAAGAAAACGTGAATCGCGCAATCTGTTGGCATTTTCGCAATCGGCTATATGCCGAGAGTGGGGGGAAAGCAATGAAGCGGGTGACC
>JBDSSV010000004.1:0-6418 GCA_039928535.1 Burkholderiales bacterium | reverse complement strand
GGCATGAGCCCCGCGCGTTTTTTCTATACGTTGCTGCTCTACGTCCTGCTGCCGCGCGCGTTGCTGCATTTGTGGTGGCGTGCACGCCGGCAGCCGGCCTACCTCGAGCACGTCGACGAGCGGTTCGGGCGTTATGCGTTCAACGCCAAAGAGCCGCTGATCTGGGTGCACGCGGTGTCCGTGGGCGAGACGCGCGCCGCCGCGCCGCTGATCGAGGCGCTCATGCGCAAGCATCCGCAGCACCGAGTGTTGCTGACGCACATGACGCCGACCGGGCGCGAAACCGGCGTTGCCCTGTTTGCGGATGACGTGCAGCGCTGTTACCTGCCCTACGATTTTCCGGCTGCGGTCGAGCGATTTCTCGGGCATTTCAATCCGGCTTGCGGCATCCTGCTGGAAACCGAGATCTGGCCGAACCTGATCCATGCGTGCCGCGCACGCGGTGTTCCGATCTATCTCGTCAACGCGCGGCTGTCCGAGAAATCATTTGGCCGCTACGCGCGGTTTCGCACATTCGCCGCGGCGTGTCTGCACGAGCTGTCGGGAATTGCGGCGCAAAGCCGCGAGGATGCCGCGCGTCTGCAGGATCTCGGCGCGCGACCGGTGGTCGTGACGGGCAATCTGAAGTTCGATATCACGCCCCCCCTCGAGCTGGTCGCGCGTGGCGCCGCATGGCGCGGGCAATGGGTGCGTTCGCGTCCTGTGCTGCTGTGCGCGAGCACGCGCGAAGGGGAGGAAGCGCTGCTGTTGAATGCGCTGGCCGTGACCGACGTTCCCGATCTGTTGACCGTGATCGTGCCGCGTCATCCGCAGCGCTTCGACGAGGTGGCGGCCCTGCTCGAACGCGCAGGCATCGCGTATCAGCGGCGCAGCGCAGATTTGCCGGTGGATTCGCAAACCCGCATCGTGCTTGGCGACAGCATGGGCGAAATGTTCGCGTACTACGCCGCCTGCGACGTTGCCATCATCGGGGGCAGCCTGCTGCCGTTCGGCGCGCAGAACCTGATCGAGGCTTGCGCGAGTGGGCGCCCGGTCATCGTCGGTCCGCATACTTATAATTTCGCCGAAGCGACGCAGCTTGCGGTGGCCGCCGGTGCGGCACTGCAGGTGCCGGATGCGGTCAGCGCGCTGGCCGCAGCACAAGCGTTGTTGAACGATACGGCGCGCGCACAAAAAATGACGCAAGCGGGTCTCGAATTCACGCGCAGCCATCAGGGCGCGGCCGTTCGCGCCGTCGAGTTGCTCGTGTTCTGATCAGCAGTTGCGGTAACACGAGATTTCCGTAACGACGATGTCAACGCGCTGATCATTCGCATCGAGCGGAATCCCGTCGCGCATCTGCAGGGCGAACGCCGCGGCGGCCAGCGGCGGGCGCTGCGCCATGCGCGTGATCAGGCGATCGTAAAAACCCCCGCCGTAGCCCAGCCGCTCGCAACGCGGCGTAAACGCCACGCCGGGCAGCAGGACGAAATCGATCTCGCCGATGTCCGCGCGGGCGCGATCGGCACGCGGCTCGCGTATGCCCCAGGTCCCGCTTTGCAGGTCGTCGCCAAGGTTTGTCACGCGGTGCAATGCAAGTTCGCGCGTGCCCTGCACGACGCGCGGCAGGCATACCGCTTTGCCATAGGCGAGCGCGTCTTCGATGAGTGTCGCAGTTTCAAATTCGCTGCCGAAGCTCATATAGGCCAGCACGCAGCGCGCGTTGCGATAGGCATCGAGCGCGAGCAGTTGTGCGGTGATGCGGGCGCTGAGTTCCCGGCGGACGGCGGGCAGCAGCGCATCGCGCGCAGCAATGATCTGCTTGCGCAGCGTGCTTTTGGCGAGTGCGTCGGCCGCTATTTGTCCAGCCACTGGTTGACGTACGCGAGGTCTTCGTCGGTCAGCGTGCCCGTGGCTGCCTTGAGTTTCAGCACGTTGATCGCGTAAGCGTACACGGCCTGCGCATAATCGCGCCGCGTGCTGATCAGCTGCTGGGTCGCGTTGAGCACGTCGACCTGCGTGCGCACGCCGACTTCCTGGCCGAGCTTGCTCGAATCGACCGAGCTCTGCGAGGAGGTCAAAGCCGCCTCGAGCGCCTTGATCTGCGCCACGCCGTTGGTGGTGCCGAGAAACGCCGTGCGTGTATTGAGCGCCACCGTGCGCTTGGCATTTTCCAGATCCTGCCGCGCCTTGTCCTGCAGCGCCAGGGCTTCACGCACGCGGGAATTGACCAGTCCTCCCTGATAGAGCGGAACCGCTAGCTGCAGCCCGATGTACTTGGTCGTGCTGTCGAAACCGCCCCCGCCCTGCACGCCCGCGCCCTGACTGGCGTCGACATAGCTGGCAACTGCATCGAGGGTCGGCAGATGCCCGCCGCGGTTCTTGGTGACTTCCTGGCCGGCGATGTCGAAATTCGCCTGCGCTATCTTCACCTGCAAGCTCGAGGCGACGGACTGATCGACCCACGCGTCCATGTTGTTGGGATTGGGCTGAACGGGGGCAAAGCGCGTGCTGATTCTGGCCAGTTCCGGCGGCAGGCGGCTGATGATGAGCCGCAAGGCCTGCCGTTTCGTTTCGAGATCGTTTTGCGCGGCGATTCCCTGCGACACCGCCAGGTCGTGGCGCGCTTGCGCGTCATTGGCATCGGTAATGGTGGCGGTGCCGACTTCGAAATTGCGTTTTGCCTGCGCCAGCTGCTCGGAGAACGCGTTTCTCTGCGCGCCGGCGAGCGCAACGTTGTTTTCAGCGAGCAGCACATCGAAGTAGGCCTGCGCCACGCGCAATATCAAATCCTGGTTGGCCTGCAGAAATACCGCTTCGGCCTGGGTAACCTGGTTTTTGCTCTGTTCGTACGTGATCCAGTTCTGGAAGCGGAACAGCGGCTGCGTCGCGGTGACGTTAAAGCCGTTGGAGTTATAGCGGCTGTTGCCCGAGACCGTGCCGGGGAGGGTGCCGCGAAACTGCAGATCGCGGTCGTTGAACTGGGTGTTGCCAGAGAGCGTCAAAGCCGGCAACAGGCCCGCCCGGCCCTGCGGCACTTTCTCCTGCGCCGCCCGGTAGCTCGCGCGGGCCGACGCATAGACGGTGTCGGCCGTCTGCGCTTCGCGGTAAATCGTGAGCAGATCGGCGGCGCCGGCGAACTGCGCGGCAATGCAAAACGCCAACCCGCCCGATAGTGGCCATCGCTTCAACATGGTCAGCTCAGTAGCGCGGCATGGCCGGATCGACCTGCTCGGCCCACGCGGCGACGCCGCCGCTCAGATTGTAAATGCGGTCGCGCCCGGCTGCGGCGAGATAGTGCGCCACCTGCATGCTGCGCGCGCCGTGGTGGCAGACGACTACGATGGCGCTGTCGGCCGGGACTTCGTCGATGCGCTGCGGAACTTGCTGCATCGGTATCAACCGCGCGCCGGGGATATGACAGGTGTCGAATTCCCACGGCTCCCGGACGTCGAGGATCAGCGGCGCGCTGCGCGCTTTGTCCTCAAGCCACTGCTGCAAGGCCGGCGCGTCCAATAACCCGATCAAAACACGAACCTTTCCGGTTGCGGCGCATTGCGCAGCGCCGGTATGCAGGTCTCGAACAGCGCGACCGCGCTGCAGGCGCCGCCGCCGGCACACGTCGTCAGGCGCGCTTCCATCACGGGTGCTTCGCCGACGACGGCCAGCAGGCGTCCGCCGGGCTTCAAGCTGCGCTGGAATTCTTCTGCCAGCACGGGTACGGAGCCCGTGAGCACGATCACGTCGTACGGCGCGCCTTTGTTCCAGCCGCGCGCGGCATCGCCGGATTCCAGCGTGACGTTGGCAATGCCGTGGGCGTTGAGCCGCGCCGCCGCGGCGGTGCTCAAGGCGGGAACGATTTCGACGCTGGTGACATGGGCGCCGCGTTTGGCGAGCAGCGCGGTCATGTAGCCGCTGCCGGTGCCCACTTCGAGTATGCGGTCGGTCGGCTTGACGGCGAGTTCCTGCAGCATGCGCGCTTCGAGTTTGGGCGCGAGCATTTTCTGGTCCGGCGTGGCGCTGTCGCCGAGCGGAATTTCCATGTCGACGAAAGCGAGGCTGCGGTACTGCGCGGCGACGAAATCCTCGCGCCGCACGGCGAACAGCAGGTCCAGCACGTCCTGATCAAGCACTTCCCAGGTCCGGATCTGCTGTTCCACCATGTTGAAGCGCGCGCGTTCGATATCCATTGGGGCGTTCATAGGTGCGGCCGGAACTCGCTTTATTCAGGGCAATTCGAACTTGCAATTATCCCATAAATCCAGTAGTTTGAACGCCACACGATGGGGGTCCTGGCAGGCCAGTCATGCAGCAATCTGCCGGGTGAGAAAGACCCTTTGAACCTGACGCGGATAATGCCGCCGCAGGGAAGCGTGGCGCGACTTCCCATCCGCGTCGCTCCTCCCTGTCTTCAAGCGAGGAGCAAACATGAATGCGAATCCAAAATTCCTGAGCGCGACGGCACACGTCGACGAAGCGGCCGTGAAATCGCTGCCCAATTCGCGCAAAGTCTATGTCGAAGGCTCGCGGCCCGACATCCAGGTGCCGATGCGCGAAATCAGCCAGTCGGATACGCCGGCGGAAATGGGCGCGGAAAAGAACCCGCCGATTTATGTTTACGACACATCAGGACCGTACACCGATCCCGTAGTGAAAATCGACATCCGCTCGGGGCTGGCGCCGCTGCGCGAACCCTGGATAGCCGAACGCAATGATACTGAACTGCTGCCGGACTTGACATCGGCATACGGCCGCGGTCGCGCTGCCGATCCGAAGCTCGCGGAATTGCGCTTTAACCTCAAACGTCATCCGCGCCGCGCCAAGGCGGGAGCGAACGTCTCGCAGATGCACTACGCGCGCAAAGGCATCATCACGCCGGAGATGGAATACATCGCGATCCGCGAGAACCAGCGCCGCGACGGCCTTTCCGAGTTGCTCACGCGCCAGCACCCGGGACAGAGTTTCGGCGCCGCCATCCCCAAAGTGATGACGCCCGAATTCGTGCGCGACGAAGTGGCGCGCGGCCGCGCCATCATTCCGGCCAACATCAATCACCCGGAAACCGAGCCCATGATCATAGGCCGCAATTTCCTCGTGAAGATCAACGCCAATATAGGCAACTCCGCGCTGTCGAGCTCGATCGCGGAAGAAGTCGAGAAGATGACGTGGTCGACGCGCTGGGGCGGCGACACCGTGATGGACCTGTCGACGGGCAAGAACATCCACGAAACACGCGAGTGGATCATCCGTAATTCGCCGGTGCCCATCGGCACCGTGCCGATTTACCAGGCGCTGGAAAAAGTCGATGGCAAGGCCGAAGAACTGACGTGGGAAATGTTTCGCGACACGCTTATCGAGCAGGCCGAGCAGGGCGTCGATTACTTCACGATCCATGCCGGCGTACGCCTCGCCTACATTCCGATGACCGCGAAACGCATGACGGGCATCGTGTCGCGCGGCGGCTCCATCATGGCGAAATGGTGCCTCGCGCACCACAAGGAATCGTTCCTCTACACGCACTTCGAGGATATCTGCGAGATCATGAAAGCGTACGACGTGTCGTTCTCGCTCGGCGACGGACTGCGTCCTGGCTCTGGCTACGACGCGAACGACGAAGCGCAGCTCGCCGAGCTGAAAACACTGGGCGAGCTAACCGACGTCGCGTGGAAGCACGACGTGCAGACCATGATCGAAGGTCCCGGCCATGTGCCCATGCATCTGATCAAGGAGAACATGGACCTGCAATTGAAATACTGCAAAGAAGCGCCGTTTTATACGCTAGGGCCGCTTACCACCGATATCGCGCCCGGCTACGACCACATCACGAGCGCGATCGGCGCGGCGATGATCGGCTGGTACGGCACCGCGATGCTGTGCTACGTGACGCCGAAGGAGCATCTCGGGCTGCCGGACAAGAACGACGTCAAGGACGGCATCATGGCGTACAAAATCGCGGCGCATGCCGCGGACCTCGCGAAGGGACATCCCGGCGCGCAGATCCGCGATAACGCGCTGTCGAAAGCGCGCTTCGAATTTCGCTGGGACGATCAGTTCAACCTCGGACTCGATCCGGACAAAGCCAAGGAGTTCCACGACGAAACACTGCCGCAGGAGGGCGCGAAGCTCGCTCACTTCTGTTCGATGTGCGGGCCGCATTTCTGCTCGATGAAAATCACCCAGGATGTGCGCGAGTACGCGGCGAAGCAGGGGGTGGACGAGCAGGCTGCTCTCGCAAAAGGCATGGAGGAGAAGGCGATCGAGTTCGTCAAAAAGGGCGCGGAGATTTATTCCAAGGCTTGATGACGGCCTCTGTTGCGACTGAACGGCCGCTTTCGCGGCCGTTTTTTTGGCCGCGACGTAATACCGGCGGGCGTTTTTTTGGGGGGGCGCGACGTAATACCGGCGGCCGTTTTTTTTGGGCCGCGCGACGTAAGCCCGG
>JBDSSV010000003.1:0-3059 GCA_039928535.1 Burkholderiales bacterium | reverse complement strand
CGACTGCTTCGAGCAGGGTCGCGCGCGCGTTCTCGAGCCGGCGGCGCGCACGATACGCACGCACTTTGGCCGGCAAGCCGATGGCGCCGAAAATAAAACGCAGCAGCAGGTAACCGGCGACGAACGCCGCGCCGAGCGACATGAGCAGCAGGTTCAGCGAAATTTCGACGCGGTACGGCGGCCATACCAGCAGGGCGTAGCCTGCGTTAAAGCGCAGCGCGAGTGCGACAATGACCGCCAGCGCGAAGAGGGCGAGTATCCAGAATACCCAACGCACGGCGGCCCCGGGCTAGCGCGCGCGTTCGCGCGTCAGGCGGTAATTGCGCACGGCGTCGAGACTGGCGGCGACGTCGGGCACTTCGATGCTGACCTGACTGTCCTGCAATTGCCGCACGGCGGCGATCGCGTTGACGACCGCCTTGTCGCGCGTGTCGTAGTAGCGCGTAAACCATTCGCGTGCGGCCTTGAGATCGGACTTGAAACTCTGTTCGTCGTGCGCGAGCAATGCCAGGCGCGCGCCGAGCAGGCGCAGCTTCAGGTTTTCGCGCAGGAAATACGTCTGGCCCGGCGTCAACAGCGGCACATCGGGACGATCCATTTTTTCTATGCGCACGAGTTCGCGCATGTCGCTCCACACCTCGCGCGCGAAGCGCGCCCATGGGCCGGGCGGCGGCTCCGCGCTTTTTTTGGCGGCGGCCGCCGGGTCCGGCACGCGCACTTCCATCGCCAGCGGCAGGCTGTCGACCAGCCCGCTCAGATTGTCGATGCGCGCGCTGATGCCGATAACATCGACGTACGGCGCCAGCTTGAGCCGCTCGATGTCGCGCGCGATCACCTTGCGCAGGCCGGCAAGCTGCGGCCGGTCGAGGCGCGCGAGCCGCGCGTCCGCCGCCTGCAGCGCGATCAGCGCCGACTTGACGTTGCCCGCGAGCTGCAACTGCTGGCTCGCGACCAGCAGCGTCTGCTCGACATCGGCCAGCAGCGATTCGTCGCGGCTGCGCGACAACTCCTGATAAAGCGCTTCGAGCGCGATCTGCTGGTTTTGCGATTCCTGCAGCTTGGCTTCGAGCATGCCGAGCTTGACCAGCGCTTCGCGGGTGGCTTCGCGCACCTGCTCGGCAACCCCGCGGCTCTGCCGGTTCTCGACATCTGCGGCAGCGAGGCGCTGCGCCAACTCGTGCTGCAACGCGCTGATCTGCTGCCGGCTATCGAACCACTGCCACGCGAGCAATGCGAGCGCGAGGGCGACACCTATCGCCACCGGCTGCAGAAAGCGCGATCGCGCGGGCGCAGGCTTCGGCACCGGTGCGCGGACTTCGGGAGGGGTGATCTCTTCCATCAAGCCGACTCTAATCAGTGGCAGCGCCGCTGTAAACAGGCATGCGTACTTAGGCGTGTGCGGCAAACCATTGCTGCAGGCCCGCCATCAGCCCGTCGTCGCCCTGTGCCGTCTCGACAATGCGCGCAAGGTCGAGCTCACGCGCGGTCGCGGCAATGCGCGGATGCGGCACGAAGATTGGAGTCTGCCCCAGGCGCTCCAATCCGTGCGCGCCGATCAGATTACAGAAATTGCGCAGGCCCTCGCTGCTGGTCACGGTGACCGCATGCACTGCCCGTTTTTCCCATGCACCCAGCAGCGGCGCGGGGTCTGTCTGGGGCAGAATGCGCCGGTAGCATTCGGCATATTCGACACTGGCGCCGCGCGCCGTCAGTGTTTCACCCAGGAAATCGCGGCCGCCAGCGCCGCGAAAAACTATCACGCGCTGGCCGGCGACGTTTTGCAAGTCCGGCATCTCGAGCAGGGCTTAGCTGTCGAACCGCTCCGGCGCCACGATGTTGTTCACACCGAACGTCTGCAGCGCTCGCACGCTCGCGCGTCCGACCGCGGCATAGGCAAGGTGTGGCGGCAATGCGCGCCGCGCGGTGATCAGCGCCAGCGCCTTGTGCACGGCGTTGGGACTCACGAACATCGCCCAGTCGAATTCATCCAGCCGCGCGATCAACCGGTCGAGCGCACGACTATCGTCGATATCTGCGATCGCAATCACGGGAAACAACAGGGCCGAGCCGCCGGCATCGCGGATCAGGCCGGCGAGATTCTCAGCCTGGTGCGCAGGCCGCGTCACCACGATGGCGCGGCCGGCGAGCGTGCGCTTGCCGGGCGTCACATGCCTGCCCGCGCCCGCATCCGTTGCGGCATCAGGCACCGAGCGCGGCGAGGATGGCCCCGGCGCCTTGCGCGCGCAGGCGTGCCGCGAGCTCGGTGCCGAGCGTTTCGGGATCGCGCGCATCGGCTGTGACCTCCGCGCGTACGCATTCGCGACCGTCCTGGCTGGCAACGAAACCGCGCAGCCGCAGTCGATCCCCCTCCAGCTGTGCGAACGCGCCGAGCGGCAACTGGCAATTGCCCGCCAATGCGCGCGACAGCGCGCGTTCGGCGCGCACGCATGCGGCGGTCGCATCGTCGTGCAGCGGCCGCATCATGGCGATGATATCGGTGCGGTCCGCGCGGCATTCGATGCCGAGCGCGCCCTGACCGGGCGCCGGCAAGCTTTCTTCGGGCGTCAAGGTGGCGGTAATGCGATCGGCCAGTCCCAGGCGTTGCAGTCCGGCGGCGGCGAGCACGATGGCCGCATAGTTGCCGTCGTCCAGTTTTTTCAAGCGCGTCTGCACGTTACCGCGTAACGGTTCGACCTTGAGCCGCGGAAAGCGTGCGCGAATCTGGCTCTCGCGCCGCAGGCTGGAAGTGCCGACGCAACTGCCGTCTGGCAGCGCCGCAAAGCTTGCGTACTGGTTGGAAACGAACGCATCGCGCGGATCGGCGCGCTCGGTGATCGCGGCGATTGCAAATCCCGGCGGCAGCACCATCGGCACGTCTTTCATCGAATGCACGGCGATGTCTGCGCTGCCGGCGGCGAGCGCGTCTTCGAGTTCCTTGACGAACAACCCCTTGCCGCCGATCTTGTCGAGCGCGCGGTCGAGGATGCGGTCGCCCTGCGTGGTCATACCGTGTATGGTCACTTTTATTTGCGGATATAATTCCGCGAGCCGCGCTTGTA
>JBDSSV010000002.1:0-3853 GCA_039928535.1 Burkholderiales bacterium | reverse complement strand
TCCATCGTCGCCTTGTCCGACTCGAGTGCGATCAGCGGGTCCTCTGCGCTGACGCTGTCGCCGGGCTTGACCAGGATTTCTATGATCGGGATGTTTTTGAAGTCCCCGATATCGGGGACTTTGACTTCGAGCACGCTCATGATTTGTCAGACCGTTGTCGGATTCGGCTTCTCGGGATCAATCCCGTATTTCTTGATTGCTTCGGTGACTTTCTTGCGCGGCACGAGTTCCATGTCGGCCAGCGCCTTCATCGCCGCGACGGCGACGTAATTGCGGTCGACTTCGAAGAAGCGGCGCAATTTCTCGCGCGTGTCCGAACGCCCGAAGCCGTCGGCACCGAGCGCGTGGAAATGAGGCGTCGGCAGGAACCCCCGCACCTGGTCGGCGAACATTTTCATATAGTCGGTCGACGCGATCACCGGGCCCTCGCGGTCCTTGAGGCAGGTTGCGACATGCGACACGCGCGGTTCCGCTTCCGGATGCAGCATGTTCCAGCGTTCGACATCAATGCCGTCGCGGCGCAACTCGTTAAAGCTGGTGACGCTCCAGATGTCGGCGGCGACGCCGAAATCCTTTTCCAGCAGATCGGCGCCGGCGATCACTTCGCGCAGGATCGTGCCACTGCCGAGCAACTGCACCTTGGGCGCGTTCTTCTTGCTCTTGCCTTCGCGCAGCAGGTACATGCCCTTCAATATGCCCTTCTCGACGCCCTCGGGCATCGCCGGATGCTCGTAGTTCTCGTTCATCACGGTGATGTAGTAATAGATGTCTTCCTGCTCCTTATACATGCGGCGCAGGCCGTCCTGGATGATCACCGCGAGTTCGTACGCGTAGGTCGGGTCGTAGGCCACGCAATTGGGTATCGTCGCCGCCAGCAGATGACTGTGGCCGTCCTCGTGCTGCAGCCCTTCACCGTTCAGCGTGGTGCGGCCCGCCGTGCCGCCGAGCAGAAAACCGCGCGCGCGCATGTCGCCCGCGGCCCATGCGAGATCGCCGATGCGCTGAAAGCCGAACATCGAATAGAAAATGTAAAACGGGATCATCGAAATGCCGTGCGTGCTGTAGGCGGTGGCCGCCGCTATCCACGACGACATCGCGCCCGGCTCGTTGATGCCCTCCTGCAGGACCTGGCCTTTCTGGTCTTCCTTGTAGAACATGAGCTGGTCGGCGTCCTGCGGCGTGTAGAGCTGGCCGACGTGCGAGTAAATGCCAAGCTGGCGGAACATGCCTTCCATGCCGAACGTCCTCGATTCGTCGGGCACGATGGGCACTACGTACTGGCCGATTTTCTTGTCGCGCACCAGCGTCGTCAGGATGCGCACGAACGCCATCGTCGTCGACAGCTCACGGCCTGGGCCGCTTGCCTTCAGCAGCGTCTCGAATGCCGACAGCGGCGGCACTTCGAGCGCCTCCGCCTTGCGCCGGCGCTCCGGCTGATAGCCGCCGAGGCTCTGGCGCCGTTCGCGCATGTAATTGAGTTCGGGGGAACCTTCTTCGAACGTCACGTACGGCACTTCTTCCAGCTTGTCGTCGGGCACCGGAACGCCGAAACGGTCGCGGAACGCCTTGATCGACGACGTGCCCATTTTCTTCTGCTGGTGCGTGATGTTCTGCGACTCGCCGGCTTCACCCATGCCGTAGCCCTTGATGGTTTTGGCGAGTATCACGGTGGGCTGGCCGGTATGCTTCATCGCCGCCGCGTACGCGGCATAGACTTTGTACGGGTCGTGACCACCGCGGTTCAGGCGCCAAATGTCGTCGTCCGACATGGTGGCAACCATTTCGAGCAATTCGGGGTATTTACCGAAGAAATGCTTGCGCACGTACGCGCCGTCCTTCGATTTGAACGTCTGGTACTCGCCGTCGACGCACTCCGCCATACGCTTCAAGAGTATGCCCTTGGTGTCGCGCATGAACAGCTCATCCCAATAGCCGCCCCAGATCACCTTGATCACATTCCAGCCGGCACCGCGGAAGTCGGACTCCAGCTCCTGGATGATCTTGCCGTTGCCGCGCACCGGCCCGTCGAGCCGCTGCAGGTTGCAGTTGATGACGAAAATAAGATTGTCGAGCTTTTCGCGCCCGGCGAGCGAAATCGCGCCCAGCGATTCCGGCTCGTCCATCTCACCGTCGCCCATAAACGCCCACACCTTGCGGCCCTGCGGCTGCAGGATGCTGCGGTCTTTCATATAGCGCATGAAGCGCGCTTGGTAAATCGCCATCAGCGGGCCCAGTCCCATCGACACGGTCGGGAACTGCCAGAAATCCGGCATCAGCCACGGGTGCGGATAGGACGACAGGCCCTTGCCGTCGACTTCCTGGCGGAAATTGTCCATCTGTTCCGCCGTGAGCCGGCCCAGCATGAAGGCGCGTGCGTAAACACCGGTTGCGGAATGCCCCTGCACGAACACGAGGTCGCCGCCGAATTCTTCGCTTTGCGCACGCCAGAAGTGATTGAACCCGACGTCGTAGAGCGTCGCCGCGGAAGCAAAGCTCGCGATATGCCCGCCGACGTTGGTGTGCTTGTTCGCACGGATCACCATCGCCATCGCATTCCAGCGCACGTACGAGCGAATGCGGTGCTCGAGTTCGCCATCGCCGGGCATGTGCTCTTCGCTCTCCGGCGGGATGGTGTTCAGGTAAGCGGTATTGGCGCTGAACGGAATATAGGCACCGCTGCGGCGCGCTTTGTCGACGAGCTGTTCGAGCAAAAAGTGCGCGCGCTGCGCGCCTTCGTGCTTCAGGACGCCGTCGAGGGCCTCCAACCACTCCTGGGTTTCCTGCGGGTCGGTATCAGGAATGTCCTGCATATCCATGGCATCACCTTCGTGGGGTTTGCTGCGTCCCGCTGATTACTGGGACTTTACGGTCGCGGCCTGGCACTTGTGGCGCCGGCCAAGGACGAATTATAACATCGGCGTCCAGGCGCTTCGCGGCCTCTGCGGCCCACTGCCCACGAGTCAGGCGGGTGCGCCACTCACGCTTTGGGAACGCGTCCCAGCAGATAAAACTCGTCGTTCGGCCGCATGTTGATGAGATTCGCCATGCGGTTTGACAGCGCAAACAGCGCCGCAATCGCGCCGATGTCCCAGATGTCCTCGTCGGAAAACCCGTGCGTGCGCAGTATCGCGAAGTCGGCATCTTTTATTTCCTGCGATGCGAGCGCGACCTTGAGCGCGAAATCCAGCATCGCTCTCTGGTGCGGCTTCAGGTCGGCCTTGCGGTAGTTGACCGCGACCTGGTCGGCGATCAGCGGGTTCTTCGCGTAGACGCGCAGGATCGCGCCGTGCGCGATCACGCAATAATGGCACTGGTTGGCGGCGCTCGTTGCGACGACGATCATCTCGCGCTCGGCTTTGGTGAGACCGCCGTCTTTCAAGAGCAGCGCGTCGTGATAGTCGAAAAACGCGCGAAATTCGGCCGGCCGGTGCGCGAGCGTGATGAACACATTCGGCACGAAGCCCGCCTTCTCCTGCACTTTCTCGATGCGCTCGCGCACGTCGGGCGGCAGGTCGATGAGCTTTGGCACCGGATAACGGCTGATGGGATGAGAAGTCATTTTAATTTTGAATTTTGAATTTTGAATTTTTAATTTTAAATGTTGAATTTTGAATGCTTAATGAATCTGCTCCAGCTGCAAGCCTTCATTCAACATTCATCATTCAAGATTCATCATTTCCCTTTAAAATCAGGTGCACGTTTCTCGAGAAACGCGGTCATGCCTTCTTTGCGGTCGGCGGTGCCAAACGCAAACGCGAAGAGACTGGTCTCCAGCACGCAGCCGTTCGCGAGGTCGAGGTCCAGTCCGCGCTGCACCGCCTGCTTGGCGACGCGTACCGCCACCGGTGCTTTC
>JBDSSV010000001.1:0-4731 GCA_039928535.1 Burkholderiales bacterium | reverse complement strand
TCGCGTCCTGCTCGCGATGATGGTTCCACAACGTGACAACGACAAACGCAATCGTCAGCCCGGTCACGCCGTTGAGGATGCCGGAGACCATCGGGTATGCAAAATCATTGTTTTCGAACTCGTATTTTTTGAGAATTTTTCTTATCCAGTACTGGATCGGAAACGCGAGGATCACGTAGGGGATGAGGACGAAAAGCAAGGTAACAAAAAAACCCTGCGACGCGAGCCACAGCGTCATCTCGGTGATCGAATCGAATACCTGGCGCATTTGACTTAATCCTCCCTGTTCGCGCCGCCACTCCGCCTGACGCCGCTGACTTTCGATATGATAGCGCGAACGCGCGGGCGCGTATGCTTGACTGCCGCGCGGGCGAAGCGGATGCTGGCGGCGCTACCCTGCCCTCATCGCTGACTGGCAATCCCAAATGCATATCGATAACGAGATCAAACTCGACTTCAAGGACGTCCTGATCCGTCCGAAACGCTCGGCGCTGCCGTCGCGCGCGGAGGTCGACATCACGCGCAAATTCACGTTCAAGCATTCGGACAACCGCTATAGCGGCGTACCGGTCATAGCTGCAAATATGGACACCGTCGGCACCTTCGAGATGGCGCGCGCCTTTGCGAAGGCCGGCCTGTCGGTTGCGCTGCACAAGCATTACGGCGTCGACGAGCTGGTCGCCTTTTTCAAGGCACTGAAAACGAAATCCAACGCGTTCTACTCGATGGGTATCACCAGGCATGACCGCGACAAGTTTGCCAAAGTCATGCAGCGCGCCGGCAACGCGGTACGTTACGTGTGCATCGACGTCGCCAACGGCTACACGGAAAGTTTCGTCGAGTTCGTCGCTAAATTCCGCGTCGATTATCCGCAGATTACGTTGATGGCCGGCAATGTCGTCACCGGCGAAATGACCGAAGAGCTGATCTTGTCCGGCGCCGATATTGTCAAGGTCGGCATCGGCCCCGGCTCGGTGTGCACGACGCGCAGCATGACCGGCGTCGGCTATCCGCAACTGTCGGCAGTGATCGAATGCGCCGACGCCGCGCATGGACTCGGCGGCCGCATCTGCGCCGACGGCGGCTGCACTTCGCCCGGCGACGTGGCGAAAGCGTTCGGCGGCGGGGCCGATTTCGTGATGCTGGGCGGCATGCTCGCCGGACACGATGAGTGCGCCGGCGACGTCGTGGAGCAGGAGGGCGCCAAATTCAAGCGCTTCTACGGGATGAGCTCGCGCACCGCAATGGAGAAGTACGCGGGCGGCGTCGCGCATTACCGCGCGTCCGAAGGCAAGGAAGTACTCGTGCCCTACCGCGGACCTGTTGCCGACTCGCTGCAGGACGTGTTGGGTGGCCTGCGCTCTGCCTGCACCTACGTCGGCGCGCGCACGCTCAAGGAGCTCACCAAGCGCACCACGTTCGTACGCGCGGGCATGCAGACGAACGAAGTATTCTCCGCCTCGTGACGCCCGTCGCTCCCGCGCAGGCGGGAGCCCGGTCGATATTCCTGGATTCCCGCCTCCGCGGGAATGACGATTCTATTGGCGCAATTTGATTTTTGCCGTTCGCCCTGAGGTATCGAAGGGTGAATGGCCCGAGGCCACGGGGCTGGCCCGAGGCCACGTAGCGGCCGTTCATGGTTCGATACCTCACCACTTACGGGTGCGAGGAAGCCCGGGTTTTCGTAGAGGGCATATCGGAGTAAAATGTCCCGCTATCCCCATCGTCAAGCCCAAGGACACCGCCATGCCGCAAATTGCCGCCTACGATGATGTAAAAGCCAGCCGCATCAAGCGCGAACTGCCCGTCGGTCAGGGCTGGCGCACTAACTTCCTCGCGTATCCGGATGGCACCGATGTGTCCGAAGAACCGATGGGCTTCCTGGTCGAAGGCAATCACGAGCGCGTGATCCGTCCGCACTTCCACGAGAACGACCAGTTCCAGGTTGTCGTCAGCGGCGGCGGCGTGCTCGGCAAGCACAAGCTCTCGGTCCACGCGGTGCATTTCTCGCGTGCTTACACACCCTATGGCCCGATTAACTTCGGCGCGGAAGGCTTGGGTTTTTTGACGCTGCGTGCACGCAAAGATCCGGGCGCACAGTATCTGCCGGCCCAGCGTGAAAAACTCGTCGGTATGGAGCAACGCCATCCGTGGCAAGTCACCGAAGCGCCGGATTTCACGCGCAGCGGCGACGTCAGCCTGAAACCGTTTTCGCAGATCAAGGACGAGCGCGGCCTCGCCGCGTATTCGCTCAGCATGCAAGCCGGCGCCACCGTGGCCGCGCCCGACCCGACGCACACCGGCGGCCAGCACATCATCATCACCAAAGGCAGCCTGAGCTACAACGGCCGCGAGTACAAGGGCCTGGCCGTTGCGTTCGTGAAGCCGCACGAAGGCGCGTGGCAACTCACTGCCGGTGCCGATGGCCTCGAAGCGATAGTGCTCAACTACCCGCGCCGCGAAGCCGCCCCGGCCGCCAACGATTCTTTTCAATCCCCCCTTGTGGGGGACGCAGTGAGTGCAAAGTCACCGCAGCACCGCGTGTGGCAATGCATGCTGTGCGCGTTCGTTTACGACGAAGCCAAGGGCATGCCCGATGAAGGCGTGGTCGCGGGCACGCGCTGGGAAGACGTGCCGGAAACATGGACCTGCCCGGATTGCTCGGCAAGCAAGAGCGATTTCCAGATGAGCGTCGTCGGCTAACGCCGCTCAAGCTTCCTCTCCCCCCAAACCCTTTGCCCGCCATGCGGGGAAAGGGGCTGTCCTGGAACTGCATTAGGCGACAATCGCTCCAAGTCCCATGGACACCGTCACAAAATCTGATACCGGCTCGACTTCCCCGCTCGTCGACCTCACCAAAGCCGAGTTCGACAACAGCTTCGTGCGCGCGCTGCCCGCCGACGCGGTGTTGACCAATGTGCCGCGCGCAGTGCGCAACGCCTCCTATACGCGCGTCGACCCGACGCCGGTGCCCGCGCCGCGCCTGCTCGCCTGGTCGGATTCGGTCGGCGAGATGCTCGGCATCGCACGCCCTGCGTCACTAACTGGTCCCGTTGCCGAAGTGCTGGCCGGCAGCCGCGTGCTGCCCGGCATGCAGCCGTACGCCGCGCGTTACGGCGGCCATCAGTTCGGGCATTGGGCGGGACAACTCGGCGACGGCCGCGCCATTACGCTCGGGGAAGTCGTCAATGCACAAGGCGCGCGTTACGAACTGCAACTCAAGGGCGCGGGTCTCACGCCCTACTCGCGCACCGCCGACGGCCGCGCGGTGCTGCGCTCGTCGGTGCGCGAATTCATGTGCAGCGAGGCGATGCATCACCTCGGCGTGCCGACCACGCGCGCGCTGAGCCTAGCCGCGACGGGCGCAGCCATCGTGCGCGACATGTTTTACGATGGAAATCCCGCACCCGAGCCCGGCTCAGTGGTATGCCGCGTCGCGCCGTCGTTCGTGCGCTTCGGGAATTTTCAGATCCTCGCCGCGCACAACGAACTCGATTTGCTGAAACAGCTCGCCGATTACGTCATCACCACGCATTACCCCGCATTGTTGGAAAAAGCGGGCGCGCCGTTGAAAGAAACTTACGCGCGCTGGTTCGAAGAAATCTGCCGGCGCACGGCGCTGATGATAGTCGACTGGATGCGCGTGGGTTTCGTCCATGGCGTGATGAACACCGACAACATGTCCATCCTCGGCCTGACGATAGATTACGGCCCCTACGGCTGGCTCGAAGGTTATGACCCGTCGTGGACGCCGAACACGACGGACGCGGAAGGCCGGCGCTATTGCTATGGCGAACAGCCACAGATCGCGCACTGGAACCTGGTGCAGCTAGCCAATGCGCTGTATCCGCTGATCGAAGACAAAGCTCCGCTCGAACGCGGGCTCGAAGTTTTCGTCGCCGTGTTCCAGCAAGATTGGCAAGCCGCGCTCCTGACCAAGCTCGGCCTTAGCGCGCCCGCGCAGGAGAACGACAAACAGTTGAAGGATGACCTGTTCGCGCTGCTGGAAGCGGTCGAAACCGACTTCACCCTGTTCTTCCGCCTGCTCACGAAAGTGCCGCTCGATGAGACTGCGAGCGATGCCGCGCTCATCGAACCGCTGCGCCGCGCATTCTATGCTGATGTCGCGCCCGCACATGTGGAACGTCTCGCCGCTTGGCTGCGTCGCTACATCGCGCGCGTTAGGTCGGACAAGGCGCCCGCGCAAACACGCGTCGAACGCATGAACCGCGTCAACCCGAAATATGTATTCCGCAACTATCTTGCGCAGCTCGCGATCGATGCCCTCACTGAAAAAGACGATGGATCGGTGATGAATCGACTGATGACGGTGCTGCAATGCCCTTACGACGAACAGCCCGAGCACGCTGAGCTCGCGGAGCGAAGGCCAGAATGGGCGCGCAACCGCGCCGGATGTTCAGCGCTCTCTTGAAGTTCCTGACTATTCCCGCCGTGAGCGGGAACAGAAAAAAGTAAGCGGATGAAAGATATACGGCAACAGCATCTCCACGTCGGCGATTGACTGTAATAAACTATTTGTTTATACTAACCGTCGATGATTCGTTCGTTCGCCAGCACCGAGACGGAGCGGTTTTTTACAACGAGAAAATCGCGCCGTTTGCCGACAGAGATTCTCAAGCGCGCGGCGATGCGTCTGACGCAGCTCAATGCGGCCACGTCGATCGAAGATCTGCGTTTTCCGCCGTCCAATCGGCTTGAAATGCTGAAGAG